>JBDTTN010000496.1:0-2800 GCA_039930625.1 Gemmatimonadota bacterium
CATTCGCGAAGGCATGCCGCTACAGGATCGCGATGGCGGTTTACCGCCCTCAGCCACGCCGTCCCTTCAGCGACGAGCTCGGGAGGCGGCGTCTCGGCGCCGAGCTCACGGCTCAAGCCTTGGCCCGGCCACTGGTCGGTAAACCGACCTGGTGACGCCTTTGCGCCAGCCACCCTGCGTCTGGCGAGTGGGTTCGTTTCGCGCGGCTCGATGAGCTCGGCGACGTTGGGCTGGTACGTCGCTTTAGCGATAGCTGTTGCCGGCCAGCGGCTTCAGCCACTGGTCAGCAGTGTCTGGGTGGCATGGGTCAAATTCAATGGCTACTTTCCCACGGACGCGTCGCCGCGCGGAACGAAGGGCGGCGAGGCCGTCGTCCAATTGCAGTGGCGTCGGGCCGCTCATCACGGTGGAGAGGTGACATGGTGAAGCACGCAAAGAATACGATCTGTCTTTGGTACGACGGCGGCGCCGAGGACGCGGCCCGATTTTACGCCAAGACCTTTCCCGATTCATCCGTCGGCGCCGTGCATCTCGCGCCGGGAGACTTTCCGTCCGGGAAGAAAGGGGATGTATTGACGGTCGAGTTTATCGTCTTGGGAATTCCCTGCCTCGGGCTCAATGGCGGACCCGAGTTCAAGCACACCGAGGCCTTTTCATTTCAGGTCGCGACCGCTGACCAGGCCGAAACTGATCGGTACTGGAACGCCATCATCGGCAACGGCGGCGAGGCGAGTGCGTGCGGCTGGTGCAGGGATAAATGGGGCCTGTCCTGGCAGATTACACCGCTCGCACTGACGAAGGCGGTAACCGATCCCGATCCCGCGGTCGCCAAGCGTGCGTTCGATGCGATGATGCAGATGACCAAGATCGACATCGCTGCAATCGAGGCGGCGCGCCGCGGTTGAGATGGCAGCTTCGAAGCGTGGTTCTCGCATCTGACGGGTGAGCCCGCACTTCCGCCCTTTCTCCTGCCACTCATGACGACGTCAGCACGAGGAGGCTTCATGAGTCCAAAGAAGGATGCCCGGAAGCCCGCCAAGCACGCCGCCGTGACGGGCAAGGCAGTGAAGGGATTCGCGGACGAGGAACGAGCCGCAATGAAGGAGCGCGCGCAGGAGCTGAAGGAGGAGGCGCGCCGCGGCCCGCGTACGCCAAGGACGACAATGTGGTCTGCTTCTTCCAGAGCGCGCAGAAGTTCAAGGCGAGGTACGCGACGTTCGGCTTCAGCGACAAGGCGAACCTCGATGAAGGCACCATGTGGCCGGTCGCCTTTGCGATGAAGCACTTGACCGCTGCCGACGAGGCGAGGATTGGCGCGCTCATCAAGCAAGCGGCGAGGTGAACAGGGGCTCTTTCCGGCATTGATCGCCCCAGGAACGGCGACACCGCGTTGCGTCGCTGCCTCGGAAATCGTACAATCAGTCTCAGGCCGTCCGTCGCATCACCCTCTCCCCCACCTGAACTCTCGCTTTGACCAGAACCGGACTTACCACCTACGCTGCCCTCCTCGCCCTGCTGGCCACGCAGCCGGCCACAGTCGCAATGACCGGCACGCGCACCAGCCCGGAAGGCGCGCTCACCCACGACATCGTCATCCTCCACGGGCGAGTCATGGATCCCGCCTCAGGGCTGGATGCGGTCCGCTCGGTCGGCATCACCGGCGGAAAGATCCGCGCGATCAGCGCCCAGTCGCTGCAGGGCCGAGATACAGTGGATGCGCGGGGAATGGTAGTGGTACCGGGGTTCATCGATCTGCATCAGCACGCTCAGGACGACGCGGCCTACCGGGTGGAAGCGCTGGACGGGACGACGACCGCGCTCGAGCTGGAGGAGGGGACCGCCGAGGTCGCGGACTGGTACCGCGCCCGCCAGGGCAAATCCCTCATCAACTATGGCGTGAGCGCCGGCCACGAGCCGGTGCGGATGCTGGTGATGGGCGACAGCGGCAACGGCCTTTCGACGGGGCCGGCCAAGCTGCGCGGAGCCTCAGACGAGGAGCTGGCGGCGATCATCCAGCGGATGGACCAGGGGATGCGCGAAGGCGCGATCGCCGCTGGTCTGCTGCTGGAGTCCACCCCGGCGGCGCGTCCCTGGGAGATCATCGAGATCTTCCGGGTGGCGGCGGCGTACGGGGCAAGCGTGCATGTGCACCTGCGTAGCGTCGCGGAGCCGTACTACTTCCTGGAGACGGAGGAGGTGATCGGCGCGTCCGCAGCGACGGGAGCGGCCGCCCACATTGTGCATATCCAGAGCTCTGGCGGCGAGGACACTCCGCGGATGCTGGAGCTGGTCCGCGGCGCCCGGCTGCGCGGGCTCGACATCACGGCCGAGGTGTATCCCTACACGGCATCGATGGAGGAGATCGACGGAGCTGCGAACGACCGCTGGGAATCGTGGCCTGACAAGCGATTCGCCCGCTACGAGTGGCCGGCCACCGGCGAGCGGCTGACGCGGGAGTCCTTCGGCCGGTACCGGAAGCTGGGCGGATTCGTGGTGGACTACGACAATACCGAGGAGGTCGTGACTGCCGCCGTCGCGGATACGCTCACAATGATCGCGAGCGACGGCATCCTGCACGGCGGCATCGGACACCCGCGCGTTGCCGGCACCTTTGCGCGGGTGCTGGGCCACTACGTACGTGAGGCGGGGACGCTGACCCTGATGGACGCCCTCCGCAAGATGACAATCGAACCCGCCCGCCGGCTGGAGCGGCGGGTCCCCGGAATGGCGCTGAAGGGCAGGCTGCAGCTCGGCGCCGACGCCGATATCGTGGTCTTCGACGCCGAGCATATCATCGACC
>JBDTTN010000497.1:0-2788 GCA_039930625.1 Gemmatimonadota bacterium
GGACGCGCCGGTGACGCTGGTGGAATACGGGGACTACCAGTGTCCCTACTGCGGGGCGGCGTATCCGATCGTGAAACAGTTGCAGCATCGCATGGGGAAGCGGCTGCGATTCGTGTTCCGCAACTTCCCGCTGACCGAGATCCATCAGTATGCGCTGCACGCAGCGGAGACGGCGGAGGCGGCTGCCGTCGCCGGGAAGTTCTGGCCGATGCACGACCTGCTCTTCGAGCGGCAGGCTTCGCTGAATGATGAAAGCCTGCTGGGCTACGCGGCGGAGCAGGGGCTGGACCCGATGGCGCTTGCCAAGGCGCTCGCGGCCGGGACCTTCGAGGAGCGGGTGCATCACGACTTCATGACCGGTGTGCGGAGCGGCGTCAACGGCACGCCGACCTTCTTCATCAACGGCCGCAGGCACGATGGCGGCCACGATGCGGCGTCGCTGCTCGCAGCACTGGAAGCGGCGGAGGGGGCGTAGTAGAGCCAGTCATTGCGAGGAGGGAGCGGAGCGACCGACGAAGCAATCCCCTGCACTCCGCTCGGAGCTTGGGTGACCAGTCCCGGCCTTTCGCGTCCTCGCAACGACTAGGGTTCCCCATACAAATCCCTCCACTCCGGGTTGAATCGTTCGATCAACCGGACCTTCGCGGCGCGGGATCCCGCCTTGATCTGTTTCTCTCTCGTGATAGCATTGTACGAATCCTGGAAGACCTCATAGTAGACCAAGCGTGTGCAGCCGTACTTCTCTCAGTGAACCTGCCTCCTTGCCCCATCCGGTGCTGCCATACCCGTCCCTGCAGGCCCCTGGTAACGCCGGTGTACAGCGCCGTTCGGTGTGAGTTGCTCATGATGTAGACGTAGAACGGCCGAGACACATCGCCTCCCGCGAGGGATCGCAACAACCGACAGATCATTCATGCATCGCTCGCGAGCAGTGGCCGGAACGACCGACGTGCTAGTCCCCTTCACCCGCTCGGAGTTTCGGGGATTGCTTCGTCAGCCCCTGCGGGGCTTCCTCGCAATGACTGACTAGGGTATGCCGGTACCGCCAAGACCGACGGATCTACTTCGCTCCCGATGGAGCAATTCCTTGCACCCCCGATTCCGCTCATGAGCTGGTTCGCCTCCATCTTTGTTGCGCTGCCCACCGCCGCACTCGGCGCCTCTACCGCAGGCTGCGCCGCGAATCTCGCCGTGAGCTGGTATCACGTCTCCTCGCGGGAAGGCGGCGATTCGACGCTCGTCGCCGCGATCGGCGAGCGGTTCAACGCGGTGCTGGCCACCGGCAAGTACGACTCGCTGATCGGGCACTGAGGCAGGCCGCAGAAGTCATCTCCCCCAGCTCAACTCGCCAGCCTCTACCCAGCCGGAGCCCGCTGATGCCATCGGCCGAAGTGAGCATCACCCAGACAGGACGTGGCGGCGGGATTCACTACCGCGAGGGGAGACACAGCATCCCCTTTGACTGGGAGTTCGCCATGTCGCCGGCGCTCGCCCTGATCTGGGGCCCGAAGGCGGCCCAGTGGGATGCCCGATTCCCTTGGGCCGCCGGTCGTCAGGCACAGATATACGACTTCGTCGGCGCGGAGGTGGTCCGGCAGAAGGCGAGTGGATCCCATTTCACCTACGACCTCGACGCCGGCACGATGGACATCCTGGAGGGCCGCACTCCGCCGATTGCGCGCCCTGCGGGGGCGGCGCCTCGCAAACGCAGCGAGGCCTACGAGCGCTTTCTCGAGAGTGTGATTCCGGTCTGGCAGAACTGGGAGGAGAGCCAGCATTATGACGTAGCGGCACTGGCGGAACTGGACCATGAGGAACTGCCCGACGCGGCGGCGCTGCTCACCGGAAGAGACATCACGTGGCGGGAAGTCGATGCTCTTGCCGCGATCGACTTGCCGGTGGCGCGGAGTGCGGTGCAGGCGGCGCTCACCCATCATCTCTCGATCGACGCCCGCCTAGCCGCCGCCGAGGCGCTGCATCGTGCCGACCCGGGGTTTGACCTTGAGACGCTGCTGGCTCGGCAGATCCGGGCGCTCAACCGGCCCGCGGAGGGGTTGCGCCGTGCGCTCCGCCTGGCGGCGGCGCACCCGACACCCATGATTCAGCAGGCACTGCTTTGGTCCAGTTACAACTGCACCGACTGCGCGCCGGCCTGCGCCGAGCTGCTGCTGACGCTGAAGGGAGTGGTGAGCCCGCCGCTCGACGCGGAGACCGGGGCGCTGCTCACCGATCTCGGGTACCACAACAGCTCCTTCACCCGGAGCGCCGCCTTTGCAACGCTCTGCCAGCGGGTCGGGATGCAGCTGGACCACGACGCCGCCAATTAGGCGCCGCCCCTGCTCACCCCTGCTTGAGGAAACTGCCGTCCTGCAGGTCTTTCACGGCCTGGCGAATCTCGGCGTCGGTGTTCATCACGATGGGTCCGTACCAGGCTACCGGCTCCTCCAGCGGCTTGCCGGACACAAGGAGGAATCGGATCCCCTCGTCGCCCGCCTGAACCACGACCTCATCGCCGCGATCGAACAGCACCAGCGACCGGTTTCCCGTCTGCTCCCGCACCACGGTCTCCTCGATGCCGTCCTTCTCGGTGAGCACCCCGAATGGTTCGGAGGAGTCGCGGAATCTCCCCGACCCCTCGAAGACATACGCAAAGGCGTGCCGGGCGATCTCCACCGGGAGCGCCTTGCGCTTTCCGGGAGGGATCGACACATCGAGATAGACCGGATCGGCGGTGACACCTTCGACCGGGCCCGTCTTTCCCCAAAATGTTCCGCAGACGACACGCGCC
>JBDTTN010000498.1:0-2775 GCA_039930625.1 Gemmatimonadota bacterium
ACCGCCGCAATCGCCGCCTGCAGGGTGTAGCTCCCGAAGCGCCGCGACGCGATCGCCTGCGCCACCAGCGCCGAGCCTTCGGCGATCTGTTCCCGAGACCAGCGCCCGCGATCCTGATCGGTGAGCAGCACCACGTCGCCGCCGTCGGAAGTGCGGGTGGCGCGGCGGGACTCGTGGAGCAGCATCAGCGCCAGCAGCCCCAGGACTTCGGGCTCAGGCAACAGCTCGGCCAGCAACCGTCCGAGCCGGATCGCCTCGCCTGACAAGTCGTGCCGGGTCAGCGAGGGCCCCGAGGAGGCGGAGTAGCCTTCGTTGAAGACGAGATAGACCACCCGGAGGACGGAATCGAGCCGGTCCGGCAGGTCGGCGCGCGAGGGGACCTGATAGGGAATCCCCGCGAGCCGGATCTTGGCCCTGGCCCGGACGATGCGCTGGGCGATGGCGGGGGTCGCCGCGAGAAAGGCGTGCGCGATCGCCTCGGTGGTGAGGCCGCACACCTCGCGCAGCGTCAGCGCGAGCTGGGCATCGGGCGGCAGGGCCGGGTGACAGCAGGTGAAGATCAGCCGCAGCCGATCATCCTCGACGCCGTCGTCGTCCCACCCGTGCGTCTGGGTCACGTCATGCTCGATTCGGTCGGCGATCTCCGCGAGTGAGGCATCGAAGCGAGCCCGCCGGCGCATCCCGTCGATCGCCTTGAAGCGTCCGGTGGACACCAGCCAGGCACGCGGACTGGCTGGGACACCATCCCGGGGCCAGCGTTCGATCGCCGCGGCAAAGGCGTCGTGCAGCGCCTCCTCGGCCAGATCGAAATCGCCCAGCAGCCGAATCAGCGTCGCGAGGACTCGGCGCGAGTCGGAGCGGTAGATACCGTCCACCGACTCACGCATCTGGTCATCCGGGTCCTCGCTCACAGGATCGTTCGGTCCCCGCTCAGTGCTTGCTGAGGTCCCAGATGGGACGCACCTCGATCGATCCCGTTTTCGCGGAGGGAATCCGTGACGCGATCTGAATGGCTTCGTTGAGGTCGCGCGCTTCGATGAGGTAGAACCCACCGAGCTGCTCCTTGGTCTCGGCGAAGGGGCCATCGGTGGTGGACATCTTGCCGGCCCGGATCCGTACCGTTGTCGCGGTCTGCACCGGCTGCAGCGCCTCGCCGGCGACGTAGTGCCCGCTCTTCCGGATCGCCTCGGTGAAGCCGTGGTATTCGCCCATCATCGCGTCGGAGTCCGCCTTGGGCCGTGCGGCCATGCTCTTCTCATCGTCATAGATCAGGCACAGGTACTTCATGACTTCCCCCTGGTGTCGTGGTGAAACGGTGTGGACACCCTATGGTCGTTCGGACTCTCCCGAATTCGACATCGGCGGCTCGCGAGGTGGGCCGTCCGGAGCACGCCGCCACCGCCAGATGCCCCAGCCGGCACCCAGCAGGGCGAGGAGCACCGCGCCGTTGGTTCCAGCGAGGATCGATACTCCGGTCGGCGTCATCCGGATGTGGCCCCGGACAACCTTGGGGCCGAGTACCAGGGAGTTACTGAAGCCGCAGCAGTTCCCGGTGAGGGAGAGAAGCGTGATGCCGGGCAGATGGAAGAGGGCGACCGGGCTCTCCCAGAGCGGGGCGTTGGAGACGAGATCCGAGCCGAAGTAGGGGAAGCCGCGGCGCGAGAGCATCGCGACCGAAATCACTTGCGCCCCGAGGATCAGGTACGCCGTCCAACGCAGCCAGGGTCGCATGGTGCCGATCAGTCGATCCATTCCTTGATCATCGCCGCTCCGTCAGGCAGTGAAGGTCCGGAGATCGTACTGGCCGGAGCTACATCCCTGCGCAGGGGTCCTCGCGCACCGGTGGCGGCGTCACCACCACGATCCCATAGAGCGCGCGCTCCCGGGCGGTGGGCATGGCGCCGGTGGAGTCCCGCTCCAGGAAGCCGACCACCAGCATCGACTTGCCCGGCGCGGCGTTCCTGAGCAACCGGGGGACGCCCATGTCGGCCCGTACATGGCCGTTACCGGCGATCAGCCAGGCGGGGCCCTTCGCGCCGGCGGCAAGCAGGGTCTGGGTCATGGCGGCATCGCGCACCTCCTGGGCAGCGCGCATCCCCGGATACATCGTCAGGGGCAGCTTTCCGCAATGGCCGTCGAGCAGCTCCTTGTCGATCGCGGCCTGCGCCACGCTGTCGAGCGGCGACTGCTGCAGCAGGCCCTGCAGCCAGCTCGGCGCGGCGCCCAGGCCGTTCATCACGACCGGCCGTACCGTGTCCCTCGAGAGCCCACTCCCCCAGACTCCCCGTCCCTCGGCGATCGCGGCGTCGACCACCGGCTCATGCAGCGGCCAGCGCCACCCCTTGCGGTCGAAGCCGTGCCGATCGAGCCAATCCACCATTTCCTCTCCGGCAGCTGGCAGCGGAATCGGGGCGTCGGTGTGGGCGAATTGCTCGAAGACGATGGCAGGATGCCGGGCCGACGCGGCGATCATCTGACCGCGGATGCGATGATCGTAGCTGTTGTCGTGGTATTCCCCCAGCAGCACGAAGTCGGCGGCCTTCACTCGGCGCATCAGCTCCGCCGCGCTCAGTGGAGCGCCGCTCGCCCCTTCCAGGACGACCACCGAATCGGGAAGGGCAAACGCCGGCTGCGCGGGGGCGACCACGCTGCTGGACGAGGTGTGCCCGCCGCAGGCGAGCAGGAATACGATGGGTGCAACGGAAAGTGAATTGCGCATGCGCCAAGGTAACGGCCCGGCGGATACCTTGGCAAAGGCGCGGGAGGACCGGATCA
>JBDTTN010000499.1:0-2771 GCA_039930625.1 Gemmatimonadota bacterium
GCACAGCTGCGAGCTCCGGCTTGAGCACCTTGAGCGCGACCTTGCGCTTGTGCTTAAGGTCTTCGGCGAGATACACCGTCGCCATGCCGCCGCGGCCGAGTTCCCGCTCGATCGTGTAGCGGTCGGCGAGGGCGGCGGCGAGTCTCCCGGGAGTGCCGCTCAATGCGCCGCCTTCATTTGCGCTGACAGTTCCGGGAACCAGTTGCGTACGAGCACGGTAGCCGGTTCGAGATTCGACTGGGGTCGAATGAAATAGAAGGTCCGATCGCCGGGAGCGACCGCGTAGTTGGAGTGATTCGGGTCCACTTGATAGGCGCTGGCGTCGAAGAGCACCTGGCGGGAGACGATCGTGAATGCGCTTCCGGATCCGATTCCCACGGCAACCAGATCGCCGGCGCTGTCGCGATAGAACAGTTCCCGGCCGGAATGCGCCCATTGCGGCTCGCTGCCCCCATGCAGCGACACCTGGTACCGCGCCGTCCCGACCGCGGGAAATGGCCGGACATAAATTTCGTAGACTCCGGACTCGTCCGATCCGTAGGCCAGCCAGCGCCCGTCCGGCGCCAGGGCGGCGCCAAACTCCTCATGGTCGGTCGTGGCCAGCGGCAAACCGGGCGCCGTGTCGATGCCGGGCCGCATTCCGTAGATGTCGCGACCGGAACCCGATCCGGTCCGATAGATCAACCACCGGTCATCGGGAGACCAGATTCCCTCGTCGATGGACTGGGTCGGTAGCATCAGCGCAACGCGCGGGGCCGCGCTGCCGTCCGAGCGAACCACGAGCAGTTCTTCCCGCAGGCCGTCACGACTGGATGAATACAGCAGCCTGCTGCCGTCGGCCGACCACGATGGCCGGTAGTTGAGCGTACCGCCCGTCGCGAGGCGGGTGAACGGGCCATGGTCGAGCTGTTTGACCCATAGCTCCACCAAACCGCCATTCAGCATGCTGATGGCCAGACGGCTTCCGTCAGGCGAAACGGTGGGCGTGCCGAACGCGCCCCGCCAGGCGCTGTCGACCGGCTGGGCCTTGCCGTCGCGGCTCACCCGGACGACCTGATCGCCGGGGCGCGCGGACCTGTAGACCAGCGTGCCGTTGGCCGACAATGCGATCTGCGCCGAACCGGTCTCTACCAGTATGCCTTCAATGATCGCGACGGGACGTCCACTCACCCGAAGCGTTCCGGCATCGAAGGCCAGTGCCCGCAGCGTACCATCGCCCTCGACATAGACCAGGTGCCCGGTCGGGGCGTAGAAGGCGCGCACCCCGCGGGTCAGCGGACGGATTTCGTGCGAGGCAAAATCGATCGCGACGATGTCAGGCGGCCCCTTTCGGCGCCAGACGGTGGCCACGGCCGCCGTGCCGCCGGGGAGGATCGCCGGGAAGGCGAGGAGCAGCTCATCCCGCGTCGAATCCACCTCGGCCACACGCTCGGATGGCCCGCCCGCAGGGCGGATGCGGCGCAGGGTACCGCCATTGCCGGTGAAGAAATAGATCCAGCCGTTGTCACTCCACGCGGTACCCAGACCGGAGGCGGAGTCCGCCATCAGGACACGGGTCGATCCGCCTTCCAGCGGAACCAGGCGGAGCGAGCCGGGAAAGCCGTCGGCATACACCAGGCTGTCCCCGTTAGGCGAGAGAGATGGGGCCCAGAGGTTCTCGGTACCGGGGATGACGCGGGTGTGCAGCCGATCCTGCTCCAGGAGGAGCCCCTGGCCTGGAAAGTCCGAATACACGATGCGGGACCCCGACGGCGAAATGGCCAACGGTGAGTACCCGGTCGGGAAGAACGGGGCCATCTTCTCGAGGGTCACCATGGAGCGGGTGACGGGTCCGGGGAGTGCCGGGCGCAGCCAGCCCCACGCCGCGACGCCGACCGCCGCAAGCAGCGCACCGCCTAACCAGACAGTCTGCGATGCCGACGGCCGGGGGCCGCCGGCGACGGCGCTTCGGCGATCGCTGACGGCTTTGGCTCCCGGGTGCAGGGCCTTCGCAAACTCGCCGGCAGTCGCAAATCGGTCGGCCGGCAGCTTTTCCAGGGCGGTCACCACCGCGTCCTCGAGCGCGGGCGGGACCCGGTCGCGCCGTGCGATGAGTGATGGGGGCTTCTCGGTCATCACCCTGGCCACGATCGCCTGCGCGGTGGGCCCGGTGAATGGTGGCTCCCCCACCAGCATCTCGTAGAGCACGCAGCCCAGTGCGAAGACATCGGAACGGGGCGTAATCTCCGGCTGCCCCATCGCCTGTTCCGGGCTCATGTAGTTCGGGGTCCCCAGGGACAGGCCGGTCTCGGTCAGCCGGGTGCCGCCGGCGCTGCTGACGGCCAGCGCGATGCCGAAGTCAGCGACGAGCGCCGAGCCGTCGTGCAGCAGGATGTTCTCCGGTTTGATGTCGCGGTGGATCACGCCGTGGCGGTGGGCGTAGTCGAGGGCCTCGGCCACCTCCGTCGCGATGCGCACCGCATCGGCGATCGGCAGCTGTTTGTCACGTGTCAGGCGGTCGCGGAGCGATTCCCCTTCGACGAAGGGCATCACGTAATAGGCGGTGCCCTCAACCTCGCCCGAGTCGATCAGGCCGAGGATATGGGGATGCTGCAGCGTGGCGATGGTCTTGATCTCGCGCAGGAACCGCTCGGCGCCGATGACGGCGGCGAGTTCGGGCCGGAGCACCTTGATGGCGACTCTGCGATGGTGCTTCAGGTCTTCGGCGAGATAGACGGTGGCCATGCCGCCCTGCCCCAGCTCCCGCTCGATGCGGTAGCGGTCGGCGAGGG
>JBDTTN010000500.1:0-2769 GCA_039930625.1 Gemmatimonadota bacterium
CCGGCGCGCTCGTAGTCCTGGCGCTCACTCGCCGCGACCATGGCTGCACGGACCTTTCCCCTCACATCGACGGTGCGGCCCTCCAGGAAGTCCAGCACTTCGGCGATCATCGCCCGGTAGTCCTCCTGACTCTGCCAGCCCACACAGGGTGCCTTACAGCGCCCGATGTGGTAGTCGAGGCAGGGCCGCTCACGGCGCTCGTGGGGGAGATCGTCGTGACAGCTGCGGACGGTGTACAGGCGGCGGACAACGGCGAGCGTGCGCCGGAGCAGCGTGACATCGGTGTATGGGCCGAAGTAGCGGGCACCCGGGAAGTCGCGCCGACGGGTGACCAGCACGCGAGGGAATGACTCGCCCACCGTCACCACGATCGAGGGATAACTCTTGTCGTCCTTCAATCGTACGTTGAACTTCGGCTGATACTCCTTGATCAGGTTGTTCTCGAGCAGGAGAGACTGCGCCTCGTTGCCGACCACGATGGTCTCGACATCCGCGATATGACGGACCAGCCACTGGTTCTTCGCACTCATGGCGGCATCCGGCGCGAAGTAGCTGCGCACCCTGTTCTTCAGCCGCTTCGCCTTGCCGACATAGAGCACATTCCCCTCAGCGTCCTTCCAGAGATAGACGCCGGGCTGGTCGGGGAGAGTATCGAGCTTGCGCTGCAGGAACTCGGGGAGGTCGGTCATGGGCGTGCCGTTTGCCATCAGCCGTCAGCGGTCCCCCGCGAAGGAGCGCCCGAAGAGCCGAGCGCCGATGGCTCGGGCCTCCCGGACTCCTGCGGCCATCGTGAGGCCCAGGTACACCATGCCGAAAGGCGCCAGGATGAGCGCCGCACGGGCCCAGGGATGGACGAAGGTGATCCACTGCCCTGCCGCATACCCTGCGGCCGCTCCGGCGAGGGCGGCGGCCCAGAGGCCTGACAAGAGGAGAACGGGGAGTCCGGTCGCCCCGATGCGCCGATTGAGCCCTTGCCGCAGCAGGAAGAACTCGAGCCACCCGGCGATGCCCGCTGAGGCGGTGAGGCCCGCCACGCCCCACTTGGGATCGAGTCCGAGCAGCGGAGGAAGCGGGACGGCACAGAGGTAGCCGAGCAGCGTCGTGAGGAAGACGCGGAGGATGGCGAAGCGGAGCGGCGTCCGGGTATCCCGGAGTGCATAGTAGCCCGAGCTGTAGAGCCGGCCCATCGTCGCGGCCAGGAGACCGACGGCCGAACCGGCCAGGATGGCCCAGACGTAGCGACTATCTTCGGCGGTGAACTTCCCGGTCTGAAAGAGCGCGCCTGCGATCACGCCGCCGAACGCCAGGAAGGCGGCGGCCGATGGTATTACGAAGAACGCGATGCGACGGAGCCCCGCATTGAGCCGCAATCGCAGGGCCTCGGCGACCTGGGCGTCGGTACCGGTCGCGCTGGACATGGCGGGCAGCTCCGCGGCCGACACCGACATTCCGAAGAGACTCACCGGAAGCGTGTACAGCACCTGGGCATTGCCCAGCGCGGCCACCGCACCGGTGCCTAACAGGCTGGCCAGGATGCTGTCCACGTAGGCGCTGATCTGCACCACCCCGCGACCGATGAGCACCGGTCCGAAATTGCCCAGGACAGTTCGCACCTGCGGAGACCCGGTGTCGAGCGACGGCCGGAGCCGCCCCATGAGCGCGATCACCGTGGGCAGTTGTACGGCCACCTGCAGCGCCGCCCCGGCGACCGAGCCCAGCGCCGCGGCGATGGCGATCCCCGCCTCCGTGCGGCTGCCCGCCGAAGCGACCACCGTGACGATGATGGCGACGTTCCAGATCACCGGCGCGGCGTAGGAGAGCAGAAATCGGCGGTGGCTGTTGAGGACCCAGAGGCACCATGCGGAGAGGACGAAGAGACCGGCTCCGGGGAAGAGCAGCCGTACCAGCCGGACGGTGAGGTCGCGCTTCTCCCCTTCGAATCCGGGCGCGATCAGGCTGGTAAGGGGCGCGGCAAGCAGCATCCCGAGCAGCACCACGATCGATGCGGCGAGCGCGAGGAGGCCGAAGACCGCGTTGGCTGCCGCCCGCGCTTCATCGTCCCGACCCTCGGCGCGGAGCCGGGCGTACACCGGGATGAACGACGCCGAGAGCACGCCCTCGCCGAGCAGATTCTGCAGGACATTGGGGATCCGAATCGCGCTTCCGAATGCGTCGCCGGCGTCGGACAGGCCGAGGTAGTGTGACAACACCCGCTGCCGCATCAGGCCGAAGATGCGGCTGAGGAAGATCCCCGCCGCCACCAGGGCGGCATGGCTTGAACCCCGAGGCGGCTCACCGGATTGAGGCGTGAAGCTCGGGGCAGCAGTCGCAGGCACGGGGCCCGGGTCAGAACCTGGCGAAGGCACTGAGTCGGGGGCAGGCACGGAGGCTGGGCCGGGCACGGAGCCCGGCCCTACTGCTTGGGCGGAGGGAGCGTGGAGCGACCCGGAGGATCCTCAAGCAGGCGCTGGAGAAACTGGTTCTCCTCCTGGAGCGATACGACGGCGCGCTGCAGATCATCGACCTCGCCGCGCAGCAATTCGACATCGCGCGCGAGATCGGCGAGACTGGTGGGAACGGCGGCGGGGCCCTCCAGGCGACGGGCCAGCGCCTTGCCGATCGGCGAGTCGATCACGATCCCGGCAATCGGGATCATCAGGGCTACGAGGAGGATGAGACCGAGGAAGACCATGGATCGAGTCTACTGGGGGCGCGAGGCCCCTTCAAGGCCTGCGCGAAACCACGCCTCGATTGTGGTCAGGAGATCGG
>JBDTTN010000501.1:0-2760 GCA_039930625.1 Gemmatimonadota bacterium
GTCCGGCTGTCGCTGCCAGCCGGCGAAATCGCCGCCATCGTAATGCAGGAGGGCCAGATAGGTCCGGCTCATGAGGCCACAAATATAGCCGGGGGGGAAGGGTTTGTGCTTCACCCCGGTGCCCGTAGCTTTGGGCCATGAATTCCCCCCTGAATCATGCGCTGGAGGTCGTCGCCGGCGGCCGCACGCTCGCCGCCGAAGAGGCGGCGGACGCCTTCCGCGTGATCATGCGCGGCGAGGCCACGCCGGCGCTGATCGGGGCCCTTCTCCTGGCGCTCCGGGCCCGGGGAGAGACGGCGGACGAAGTCGCAGGGGCCGCGACCGCTCTGCGAGAGGCGATGGTCTCGGTCCGTGTCGCCGAAGGGACCCCGCTGGTTGACACCTGCGGCACCGGCGGTGGAGGGGTAAGCACGTTCAATATCTCGACCGCTGCGGCGCTGGTCCTCGCGGCGGCCGGGGCGCGCGTGCCGAAGCATGGGAACCGGAGCTACACCTCGAAGAGCGGCAGCGCCGACGTGCTCGAGGCGCTGGGGGTCGATATCCATGCCGGTCCCGACGAGGCCGCCCGCCGGCTCGATGAAGCCGGAATGGCCTTTCTCTTTGCACCCAACTTCCACCCCGCCATGCGCCACGTCGGGCCCACCCGCAAGGAGCTTGGCGTCGCAACCATCATGAACCTGCTTGGACCGCTGGCGAATCCTGCCGGGGTGCGGCACCAGGTGATTGGGGTGGCGGACCCGATTCGGGGTCCATTGATGGCGGAAGCCCTCCTGCGCCTGGGCGTGGAACACGCCCTCGTGGTGCACGGCGAGGTGGGGATGGACGAGATCAGCCCGGCGGGAACCACTGCGGTTTGGGAAGTCCGGGGTGGCCGGGTACGGGCCTGGTCGATCGATCCCGACTCAGTCGGCTTGGGCTGGGACAATCTCGCGGAGCTGGCGGGAGGCGAACCGGCGGAGAACGCGCAGCGGATCGAGGCGCTCCTCTCCGGCGCCGATGATGAGGCGGCGCGCCGTGCAGTGCTGCTGAATGCCGGGGCGGCGATCTACGTCGCGGGACTGGCCCCGACCTATCCCGCCGCGGTGAGCCGTGCCGCCGAGGTCCTCGCTTCCCGCGCGGCGCTCGAGGTGCTTACTCGGCTCCGGCGCCCTCGACTCCCTTGACCGTCTCCGAGACCCGGTCCCCGTGAGCCCAGAGTAACAGCAGGCCAATCAGTGCCCACACCAGTTCCCGCAACCGGGTGACTACCGCCGCGAACACACCCTGGTCCGCGCCGAATCCAAGCAGCGAGAAGACGAGGAAGAGACCTCCCTCCCTTGCTCCCAGCTCAAACGGCAGGAAGAACAGCAGGTTGAGGATGGTGGTGCTGAGGGCAGTCGCGAGGAATGCCTCGGGAATCCGGACACCCAGGCCGAGGCCCCAGAAGATGATCGCCAGCTCGAAGGGCATGACGCATCGGGCGAGGAACTCGAGTCCGATCGCGCGCCAGAAGACCGCCGGGTGTTCCTGATAGAGCGTCGTTACCTGGAGATCGAGTTCCCGCAGCTTGAGCCGCCGGGGCTCGAGCCGCCGCGCCAGGCGCCGGAGCCCGGGTATCATGAGAAGGAAATCGAGTCCCGCCTCCAGGATCCCCTCGTGATGCCGGCGAATGAGGAACCAGATCACCAGGGCCACCCCGAGCGCGGTGGCGATCAGCAGCGTCAGAATCGGCGCCGTGTGCGGCAGCAGGAAGATGGCCGGGATCACCGCCGTAAAAACGAAGAGCATGTGCGCCAGCGAGAAGAGCAGCCGGTACTGTACCACCGAGCCGATGGCGCGCTGGCGTCCGAGCCATGGGGCGACCGATAGCGCGCGGTAGCCTTCGCCGGCAAGGCCGGCGGCGGGAGCGATGTAGTTGAGCGCAAAGGTGGAGACGCTGATCGCCCAGGAGCGCAGGAATGTGGGGCGGGCGGGTTCGAGGCCCAGCATCGTGTACCAGGCGACCGTGTTCAGCGTGTAGACCACCGCCCAGACCAGTACGACCGGCAGCAGCAGCCAGCCGGTCTGACGCAGATGCCCCCAGATCACCGCCGGCCCGACGTGCAGCACGACCACCGCTGCGAGGGCAAATCCCACAACGAAGAGGGCGAACCGCACTTTCAGATTCACGGTTCGCCCTCAACAGTAGAAGTAGACCGGTCGCGACTCAGTATTTGCGGATCACCCCGACGACGACGCCCTGGATCAGGACATCCCGTTCCTGGAACCGCATCGGCTGCATCGTGGGGTTGGCCGGCTGGAGGCGAATCCAGCCGCCCTGCTCACGGTAAAATCGCTTGACCGTGGCCTCCGCGCCATTGACCAGGGCGATGACCATCTCGCCGTTGTCAGCGGCCTGCTTCCCGTGTACCACCACAAAGTCCCCGTCCATGATATGCTCGTCGATCATGGACTCTCCCTGGACCTTCAGGGCGTAGTTGGGGCCGCGGCGGGGGAGCAACTGGTCGGGGACGGCGATGGTCTCACCGGCCATGATCGATTCGATCGGCGCGCCGGCGGCCACCTTCCCGAGCAGAGGAATCTCCGTCGCCCCCGACATGCCCTTGGGCGGGAGCACTTCGATAGCCCGGCTCTCATTGTGAGTCCGGTGGATGTAGCCCTTGCGCTCCAGGTTGGTCAGGTGCTCATGCACCGTGGCCAGCGATTGGAAGCTGAAGTGCTCCGCAATCTCCTCGAAGCTTGGCGCGTAGCCCCTGTCGCGGATATGCTCCTGCAGGTATT
>JBDTTN010000502.1:0-2755 GCA_039930625.1 Gemmatimonadota bacterium
AGGGCCCAGAGCTGCGGGGCGGTGAGGCCGTAGTCGCGGCGGACATCCACGGAGTAGAGCTCGAGGGCCCGCACGATCCGGCGCAGGCCCACGACGATCGCCGTGGCATCGACGGCGGAAGGAGCGGTGCGACGGGCGCGGGCGCGGGGAGCGGGAGCCATGGTGGCCGAATATTGCATTGATATCAATATATTGGCAATCCCGAGCCCGTTCCCTCTTACCCTCCCGCCGTCCCCCCTTAGAATTCTCCGAGTGAAACTCGCGCATCTTGCCGATCTCCATCTCGGCTTCCGCCAGTACCATCGCCAGACCGCCAACGGCCTCAACCAGCGTGAGGCCGACGTCGCGCAGGCCTTCCGCCGCGCGGTGGATCAGGTGATCGTGGCGCGCCCCGACGTGATCCTGGTTGCCGGCGACGTCTTTCACTCGGTGCGGCCAACCAACCCGGCGATTCTCTTCGCCTTTCATCAGTTTCAACGGCTGCGCGACGCTCTGCCGGATGCGCCGCTCATCATCCTCTCCGGCAATCACGACACGCCGCGCTCCACCGAGACCGGATCGCTGCTGGAACTGTTCGAGACGCTGGGCGCGGAGGTCGTGGCCGCGGAGCCCCGACGGCTGGCCTTTCCCGCACTCGACCTGTCGGTGCTGGCCGTGCCGCACACCGCGCTGATCGGCACCGAGCGGCCAGAGTTGCGGCCGCAGGGCGCGGAGGCGCATCAGGTCCTGATGCTCCACGGGGAGGTGGAAGGGATCTTTCCGACCGACCGGACTGCCGTCGAGTATGGCGGCGCGATGGTCTCTCCGGGGGAACTGGCGAACGGCGGATGGAGCTACGTCGCGCTGGGACATTACCACGTGCAACGCGAAGTCTCTCCAAGGGTCTGGTACAGCGGGGCGCTCGAATACGTGAGTCCCAATCCGTGGGGTGAACTTGCCGACGAACGCGAGCACGACATTCACGGCAAGGGATGGCTCCTGGTGGACCTGCCCTCGGGCGCAGTGCAGCGCATGCCGGTGGTGCCGGCGCGTCGGGTAATCGATCTGCCTCCCATTGACGGGGAGGGCCATTCCGCGGTGGAACTGGATCGGGCGCTGACGGGCGCGCTGGCCACGATCGACGGTGGTTACACCGATCAGGTGGTGCGTCAGATCATCCGCAATGTGCCCCGGCACGTGGGTCGGGAGATGAATCACGTCGCGATTCGCGGATTCAAGGCGGAGGCGCTGCACTTCCAGCTCGACCTGCGGCGCCCCGAGTCACACCGCGAGGTGGGAGTCGGAGCCCCGGGCCGGCGGCAGACGCTGCCGGAACTGGTGGAAGATTACTTCGCCCGCCGACTGCTGCCCGGGGACGTCGATCGCGAGGCCTTTGTGCGCACCGGCACCGAGCTGATGGCGGCGGTCGAGCGCGAGTGGGCGGAGGGCTGATGCAGATCGAACGCATCCGGCTCGTCAACTTCCGCCAGCACGAGGACACCGATCTGGTTTTAGGCGCCGGGATCACCGGCATCATCGGCCCCAACGGTGCGGGGAAGACGACCCTGCTCGAGGCCATCGCGTGGGCGCTCTACGGCGCCGATGCGGCGCGCGGCACCCGGGACACGATCCGGCGGCGGGGAGCCGGGGCCCGGGCCACCGTCCGCGTCGAGCTGGAGTTCCTGCTGGGACCGCATCGGTATCGCGCCGTGCGGACCCTCAACGGCGCGGAGCTCTACCAGGACGCCGATCCGGCGCCGATCGCCAACAGCCTCGCCACCGTGACGGACAAGGTCGGCCGCCTGCTTGGGATGACGCGCGAGGAGTTCTTCAACACCTACTTCACCGGTCAGAAGCAGCTCGCGGTGATGTCCGCGATGAAGCCGGTCGAGCGAGCCCAGTTCCTTTCCCGCGTGCTCGGCTACGACCGGCTGCAGACCGCCCAGGATCGGTTACGGGAGAAGCGTGGTGTGATCCGGGCGACGTTGCAGGCGCTGGAGGCGGCGCTGCCTGACCCAGTGGAGCTGGCCGACGAGGAGACCCGCGCGCATGGGCGGCTGCTGTCGGCACAGGTCCTCGAGACCGGAGCCGGGGCCGAGCTGGAGGCGGCGGAGCGGCGGCGCGAGGAATCGGGGCCGCGGTGGCAGGAGCTGCAGTCGCAGAAGGAGCGGGTTGCCGCGCTGGACAGCGACCTGCGGCTGGCGGAACATCGGGTGCTGACGGCACGCGAGGCGTTCAGCAGCCTGGACCGGCAACTAGTGGCGGCCAACGAGGCGCGCAGCCGGCTGGAGGGTTTGCGAACCCAGCTCGAGCCGATCGAGCGGCTGCGAGTCGAGCGACAGCGGCTGGACGAACAGGCGGGACTCTTCGCGAAGCGGCAGGTCGCCCAGGCGCAGCTCGACGAGGCCCGCATGGGGCTGCAGGCGACGCTGGGTCGCGCGGCCAAGCTGCCGCCTGCGGACGCGATCGAACAGGCGCGCGCCCGCATCACCGAGCTGCGGACCCAGTTGGAAGTGCTCGATGAAGCGCGCCGGGATCGGCGCTCCAGCTGGGATCGCGATCTTCAGGACGCCAAGACCAAACTCGTCGCCCTGCGCGACCAGTACCGGGATCTGAAGGAACAGCTCGACCGGATCACCGGCGCCGGGGCGGACGGCATCTGCCCCACCTGCGCGCGCCCGCTGGGCAAGGAGTACGAGAACGTCGTGGGCATTCTTGACAGGCAGCTCGAGGACGTGAAGTTCAACGGCAACTACTTCAAGTCCCGGGTGGAGCA
>JBDTTN010000503.1:0-2755 GCA_039930625.1 Gemmatimonadota bacterium
TGGTGCTGCAGGACGCGAAGAGCCCCTCCGGCTGGCGCTTTCGCAGCAGCTACCATGGCGCGATCTCCGACTACCGCAAAGCGCTGACGCTGATTCCCTCGTCGCATCGTGCCTTCAAGGGCGCCGCCTTCGACCGGCTCAGCCGGATGTTCTTTGCCGAGCCCAATCTCGTGCGGCGCGGCACCCGGGCGGACGCGGCGGCGGCCGAATTCGTCGCCTTCCCGTCGCTGGCAGGCGACACGCTGGCGTTCGTGCCATTCCCCCGGGAGGGGCTGAACGATTCCCGCCGGATGGCGTACCCGGCGCCCGATCTCGCCGCGGTCGAAGCTGGTCGCCGCGCCCTCCGCGGGCTGGCGGCGGAATGGGCGCGCAGCTTCCCGGCGAGCCCCATCGCGCTGGAAGCCGAAGCCCAGGCCTTTGAGCGCACCGGGGACGTCGCCGGCGACCACACCCTGCCTGACTCGGCGCTGCTCCGCTACCGTGAGGCCCGCAAACTGGCCGCCGATCCCGACGACCGGATCCGGCTGGCGGCGTCGGAGCTGCGGGTGCTGGTCAAGCAGGGCCAGTTCGCCGCCGCCGCGCAGTTCGCCGATTCGCTGCTGGACGCCGCGCCCGCGTCCGGCGGCGAGTCCGCGGGGTTGTTGTCAGGCGCGGCTGCCCTAGTAGGACGGGCGGACCTCGCGGCCGATCTGGCGCGCCGGGCCGCCGGAGATGCGGTCGTGTGGGGCGCCGATGGCCGGGTGCTCCAGGTGCCGCTCGCACTCCGGGAGACGGCGCTCGCCTATGAGGCGCTGAGTGCCGTCGGCGGACCGGCGGACAGTCTCATGCGGCTGCGCGATCGCGCCAGCCGGCAGCTGCAGGGGCTCGTCGGCCAATCCGCCCGCGCGGCTGTCGAAGGAGCGCTGCTCGACCGCAGTTACGCCCTGCAGTATCCCGGGCCCGGAAGTGTGCCGCTGACCAGGCGACCCCACCCGACCGACTATCTTCTCGAGATGCAGGGCGCACTTCGCGGCGGGGACACCGTGAGTGTGCGGCAGTGGCTGAATGAAATCGGCGAGCGGCGCAGGGACTTCCGCCCGGTGGATGTCGCGCTGGAAGGAGTGTATCAGGAGTCGCTGAGTGCGCTGGCACTGGGGGATACCGCCGCGGTGGTGGCGCGGCTCGATGCCGTCCTCGGTGCGCTGCCAACGGCCAGCAGCGATCTCACCGGGCGAGTCGCCTCTGCCGGATCGCTGGTGCGAGCGATGATGCTCCGGGCCCGGCTCGCTGCCATTGCAGGCGACCGAATCACGGCGAAGAAGTGGGCCACGCCAGTGACCCTGCTCTGGGCCCGCGCCGACGCCGGACTCCGGGCCGAGGTCGATGAGATGCGGCGCCTCGCGGCCCAACCTTCATGACGCTGGACCTCGATCCCAAGGGAGGACAGACACTCTTGACTCGACTCGGTGGGACCCGGCAGGGACGCTGGACCATTCTCGCGCTGGCCGCGCTGCTCGGCTGCCAGCCTCCGCAGCGCGCCCCGGAGCCGGCGCCGCCCGCACCCGTGGGCATCGGAGCCGATGGGGCCATCGACCGCGCCAAGGTGCTGGCTGCGGGACGGGCTCAGCACTACGACGAAAATCCGGGGTCCTCGCTGAAGGCGATCCTCGACGAGGGCGTCGCGGCCACGATCGAACCGGATGCGGGCGCATACCGGATTCCCGCGGCCGTGCTGGATCAGGGGGTAGTGGTCGGGCGATTCCGGAATCAGAGCGACACCCCGCTCAAGCGGCTGGGACTCATCGCCGGCGGCACCACCTACTGGTTCATCTACCGCAAGGACAAGCAGCTCATGTCCGCCTATATCGCCGACACCGAGTCCGGCGAATACGACGTGATCGACGTCCCGACCATGATGCACCGGCCCACCCGGCCCTGGCGCCAGTCGGTGGCCCAATGGCAGTTGCCCGGCGTCATTGGCGACAAGCCGGGCGCCACCGCGATGCGTCTCTCCGGCGGCCAGCAGCCGTGGCTGACCTGCGCCGACTGGGGCTGCTGCAAGCCGGAATCCTGAACTCGGGCTCCGCAGGCCGCTGGCGGGGGCCCGTGTGACGCACGGGCCCCGCGTGCGTATACTCTCTCACCGATGCCCCACTCCCCGAATCAAGCCGCCCCTGCGCCCGCCGAGTCCCGGAGCGCCGAGGGCCTCTGCCAGGCCTGGTATGAGGCCTATGGCAGGGCGGTCTACAGCTACGTCCGGTTCCATCTCCCGACGGCTGACGCGGCGGAGGACGTCACCGCCGACACCTTCCTCAAGGCCTTCCGCTCTGCGGACCGGTACGACGAATCGAAGGGACAGCCGCGGACCTGGATCTTCCGGATTGCACAGAACACCCTCCGCGACCATCTGCGCCGCGCCCGACTGCGCCAGCATCTGCCGATCGGCAGCATGCGCGATCTCGCCAGCGACGCGCCCTCACCCGAGGAACGCCTCCTCTGGGAAGAACAGGTGGCGCGGCTGCTGATCGCCGTTGGCGACCTCACCGAGAAGGACCGCGAGCTGATCAGCCTGCGCTACGGCAGCGGGCTCGACACCGCGGAGGTCGCCGAAGTGCTCGGAGTCCGTGAGGCCGCGGTGCGTACCCGGCTGTGGCGGGCGCTCTCCCGCCTCCGGGATGTGATGCGGGAGCACGGAGAATGACGCGGCAGGACGACGGCCTCCCCGAACTGGACGCGCTGCTCCGGTCGGTGAAGTTCGAGCCCCGTGCCTCGCTCG
>JBDTTN010000504.1:0-2754 GCA_039930625.1 Gemmatimonadota bacterium
CGGGCGCAGGCGGCCCCAACGGGCCCGCCACCCACCACGATGACGTCGTATACTTGGGTCAAGAGAGAGATCGCGAAACTTTCTGAAACGTACGTCGTAAAGGTGGCCTGAACAGTCTTCCGCTGGAGGAAAATAGCATGTTCCGGAACTTGATCGGGTTCGCCATACTCGCCGTCGTGGCGTGGGTCGGTCTCAATCTGTTTTTCGGTCTATTCGGTATCATCGTGGGGTTGCTCGGAAGGATCCTCTGGCTGGCCTTCCTCGGCTTCCTGGTCTACCTGGTGCTTCGACTCTTCGCCCCGGGGACGGCGGACCGGGTAAAGGAAATGATCGCAGGGAAGCCCAGTTCGAGTCTTTAGACAACAGCGAAGTTCGCGCGGGATGGAGGGGCGGCCTTCGGGTCGCCCCTTCTTGCGTCAGCGCGAGGTCGAACTGTGAGCGTGCGCGACGCGCCAGCGTCCGTCCGAGGCGGCCCGGGTGAAGACGAAGGTGGCGCGTCCCTCGCGGATCAGATTCTGATCGTGGGCGAGCCAGCGATACTCCACCGATGCCCAGGCCACCGCCCCCGTCAGGTCCACCCGAATCGATCCCACCACCACCTCACCCCCACCTTCGACGCCCGCGAAGCGAGGGACGCCGAATCGGCGGCGCCCATCGGCGAGAATCTCCATTCCAGTTGTGTAGAGGCTGTCGGCTGACTCGAGACGCCCGTCCGCCACCAGCGCGGCGGTTGCGAGTTCAGTGAGCTGGTCGGCCGCAGCGGGACTTACGGTGAGAGGGCCCATCCCGGCATGCCGCGCGGCACACGCCGAGAGCAGGAGGGCGAGCCCGAGCTCAGCCCTGATCCAGCGCATCACGGATCGCCCAGGCCAGCAGCGGGATCATGAGTTCGTGATGGCCGGTGAGCAGGATTCCCGTTCCGCCACCGCGGGTCGGACGCTCCACCACGTTCAGTCGGGGCCGGTAGTGCCGGATCATGTCGAAGTCTGCGGCGAGGAACCCGGTGGGCTGACCAGCTCCCAGATTGCGGGCGATGGTGAGCGCCTTGAGGAATACCTCGGGCAGAATGACCGCGCTTCCCAGGTTGAGCACCACACCACCTTCGTGCAGATCCGGGAGCGACCCGGCCAGGCGGCGGAAGTCGCGGTGCGTCGTCTCGCCGATCGCGGCGCCGTCGGCCGAGGAATGCTGATGGATGATGTCCGCACCGATCGCGACGTGGACCGTGACCGGCACGCCGCTGCGGTCACAGGCGGTGAGCACCGAGGCCTCACCGCCCGGAAGGGAAGATCGCGCGGCCAGTGCCCGGCCCAATCCCTCACCCAGCCCCTGGCTGGCTGAGCGCGCCTGACGAATCGCGGCATTCATCTCGGTCCCGGTCTCTTCTGCCATGCCGAAGCTGCCGTCGCTCAGGCCGCGCTCCACATCCTCGCTGGTGCCGCCAAAGGCGGCCAGCTCGAAGTCATGAATTGCGGCGGCACCGTTCAGCGCGACGTGGGTGACGATCCCGCGCTGCACCCAGTCGGCCAGCAGCGGGCCGAGGCCCACCTTGATGACATGCCCACCGACGAGCACGATCACACCCCGCCCCGCGCGATGGGCGGAAACGATCGCGGCCGCCACCGTGCGAAGGTGGTCGGCCGCGAGGAGATGGGGCAGGCTGTCGAGAAAGGCGTGAAACGATCGGTCGGCACCAGGCAGGGAGGCCAGCAGCGTCCGGTCCACCTTGTTGGGCCGCGCCCCGATCGCGACGGTCCGCAGCCGCGTGAGATCGGGTTCGCGGTACCGGCTCACTGCTGTTCGGGCTCCCCGCCGATCTTTTCCAGCTGGAGCGTCACGGTGCCGAAGGGCAGCTTGGAGCGGATCTGGACGGGGATTCGCTGCGCGTCGTCGGTCATCCACAGCATCGCCTTGGCCCGCGGCGCGAAGACGCCTTCCTCGCCGACCTCAGGGCTGAGCACTATGCACTGCACCTCGCGACCGCCGGGAAGCTCCATCTTCTCCCGCTTGATCACCTTGATCGTGACCGGATTGAGCTCGCGCCGAAAGTAGCGGTCGTAATGATAGGTCTTGCCCATTTCGAGCGGGACGGTGCGCAGGAAATAGAAGAACGCGGCATCATCCAGCGGGGCACTGATCGAGGGATGGCTGCCGGTCTTCTTCTCCTGGGTGTAGATCTGCGAGTCGGGGAAGATGTCGTAGTAGTACTGCCGGGGCTTTCCGTTCTCGACCATGTCCTTGTGGAAGCGCCGGGAGATGAGATCCTGGGTGCCGGTCCACGACTGCATCACGTTCTTGCTCTTGTAGAACGGCGCCGAGGCGTCCAGACCGAACTCGAAGACGAAGGACTCGACGCCACGCACCGTGTCGATCGAGGTGACGCTCAACCACGCGGTGCCCAGGCGAAGAAAGCCCAGCTTGGCGGCGTACTGGAATCGCTCCCCGACCTTGAAAGGATAGTTCTCCGCCCCTGCTGATTGAACAACTGCTGGCGTTGGCGCAGGCGTCTGGGCCAGTGCATTGGTGGCGATCACGGTACCGCACATCAGTGTAAGCAGCTTCATCGGGTCACTTCCTCCAGGTCCGGATCTTCAGCCGGTCGTGATGCCGCGTCCCGTTTCGATGCCTTGGGACGATCGGCGCGGATGCGGAGCCGGCCACCCTCGCGCCACAAGTGCTTGGCGAGGGGCCATGGCTCGATCCGGCTGGGCCGCTGACGGAGGTCGTGACGTTCCACAATGTCCACGGTGTCCA
>JBDTTN010000505.1:0-2753 GCA_039930625.1 Gemmatimonadota bacterium
GCAGGACAGGGCAGTACGTCTTCATCAGCTCCGCCTCCGCGTACCAGAAACCCCCTGCGCGGCTACCGATCCTTGAGTCAACGCCCTTGCGGAACCCGTTCTGGCAGTATTCGCGGGACAAGATCGCCTGCGAGGATCTGCTGGTCGCGGCCTACCGCGAGGACGGCTTCCCCGCCACCATCATCCGGCCCTCGCACACCTACGACCAGACCAAGGTTGCCCTGACCGGCGGCTGGACGGACATCGCCCGGATGCGGGCCGGAAAGCCGATCGTGGTGCACGGTGACGGCACCTCGCTGTGGACCTTGACTCATGCCAGCGACTTCGCCAAGGCCCTCGTCGGGCTGCTCGGGCTTTCGCAGGCCGTCGGGGACAGCTTCACGATCACCTCCGACGAGTACCTGCCCTGGAACCAGATCTACGAGATCTTCGCGAATGCAGCCGGCGCACCAGCACCCCGGCTGGTCCACATCGCCTCCGACACCATCGCCGCCGCCGCGCCCGGTGATATCGGGCCATCGCTACTGGGGGACAAGTCCCACTCGGTGGTCTTCGACAACAGCAAGGTCAGGGCCTTGGTGCCGGAGTTCGTCTGCACGGTCCCCTTTGCGCTCGGCGCCCGCCAGGTCCTGCGCTGGTACGACTCGAACCCGGATCAACAACGAGTCGACGAACGGCTCAGCGCCACCTTCGATCAGCTGATCGCGGCGGCGAGACCTTCCACGTGACTACCGCTGCGCGCCCGAGCCTATGGGGTGCGTGAGGCGCTGACCTGATCGCCACAACCCGACCAGGGCGCACTGTCAGCGCTTGGTCCTATCGTTTGGGCAAGCAGAACCACTCGCAGAGGAGAGCCTCATGACGACCCTGTCCGATCGCCCTAACACCGCACTGCTTGTCATCGACGTGCAGAATGACGTCGTTGCCAACGCGCACAACCGTGACGGCGTGATCGCCAACATCGCCACCGTCATAGGCAAGGCGAGAGCCGAGGGCGCACCCGTCATCTGGGTGCAGCACTCCGATGACAACCTGCCGCAGGACAGCCCGGGCTGGCAGTACGTCCCCGAGCTGACCCGGGACGACTCCGAGCCGCTGATCCACAAGCATTACGGCGACTCCTTCGAAGCCACCGACCTGGAGGCCGCCCTTGCCGATCGCAAGGTGGGGCGCCTGATCGTCACCGGCGCCCAGACCGACGCCTGCATCCGCTCGACACTTCACGGCGCGATCGTCCGGGGGTACGACGCCACGCTGGTCAGTGACGCGCACACCACCGAGGACCAGAGCCAGTGGGGCGCGCCGACACCTGACAAGGTCATCGCCCACACGAACTTGTACTGGCAGTTCCAGGCCGCTCCCGGACGGCGCGGGGGGACGGTCTCGACCGAGTCCGTCGACTTCGGTGAGGGCTGACCGCGTTCCACGAACCGGCAGCATGTCGCATCGTCAGTGCCACCGACTCTGTACGGTCGGCCCGCGACTCTGGCCGCGGCGTGCCGGTGAGCCCCTGTGGTGCCCTTACTCGTCCGCCCCAGCTTCCTTCAGGGTGGACTCGGACGGGAGCAGGCTCGGTGAGGCCAACAGCGTCTGAAGGGCGAGCGCGGGAGCCGGTCGGGCCAGAAGGAACCCTTGCCCCATGGAGCAGTTGAGCCTGCGAAGCAGGTCCAGCTGTTCGGGCTGTTCGATGCCTTCGGCGATGACATCGAGGGAGAGCTTGCGGGCGAGGCCGAGGATGCCCTCGAGCATGGGCACCGATGGCCCCCCAGACGCTTGGCCTGAGACGAAGGAGCGGTCGATCTTGACGATGTCGACGGGCAGGTCAGCGAGGCTGCTCAGGGACGAGAAGCCGGCGCCGAAGTCGTCGACGGCGATGCGCACGCCGAAGCGTTTCAACATGTTGAGTGCTGCGATCCCACCCCCAACATTGGTCGCCAGGGCCGTCTCGGTAACCTCCAGGACGACCTTGTCACATTGCGCCGTCGGGTCGGCCAGAACGGCCTGGATGGCCGCCAGACCATGCGGGCTGGACAGCTGAAACGGGGAGAGGTTGACCGCGACCCACAGGTTGTCGAGGTGGGCCATGGTCTGACGCCAGCCGGCGACCTGACGGGTTGCCGTGTCGAGCACCCAGCAGCCAATATCGTCGATGTCGCCGGTCTCTTCGGCGAGGGGGATGAACGCTGCCGGCGGCAGCAGTCCGAGCGTGGGGTGCTGCCAGCGCACGAGCGCCTCCACTCCGAGGATCTGCCCGGTGCCCAAGGCGACGACAGGCTGGTACTCGAGGCGGAGCTCCCCGGATGCGGCGGCGACGGCCAGAGCCGTCTTGAGTCCCGAGCGGTCGACCATGTGGTGGTGCATCTGCGCGTCGAACAGCTCGTACCGAGCCTTCCCACCGCCTTTGGCCATGTACATCGCGAAGTCGGCCTGCCGGAGAAGCTCGGCCGCATCTTCGGTTTCGGGACTGCGTTGTGCTATTCCGATGCTGACGGTGACGAAAAGGGAGTCGCCATTGATGATGAAGGGCTTGCTGAGGGCGCTGATGATCCGCTCGGCGACGTCGACGGCCACGGAGCCGCTTGCGCCGCTGTCCATGACCGCGATCGCGAACTCGTCACCGCCGAGGCGGGCGACCAGATCGGGGGCGCGGACACAGCCGGTGAGTCGGGTGGCCAGCTCGGTGAGCAGCGCGTCTCCTCCCTCGTGACCTCTGGAGTCATTGACGTCCTTGAAGTCGTCGATGTCGATGAACA
>JBDTTN010000506.1:0-2751 GCA_039930625.1 Gemmatimonadota bacterium
CGCGGCCGCGCCTCGCAGGCGGCGCCGCAGCGGCGGGTCGGCCAGCAGGCGCGCGAGCGCGTCGGTGAGCGCGGCGACATCGCCCGGCGGCACGAGCACGCCGTTTTCGCCATCATGAATGACCTCCCGACAGCCCGGAGCGTCACTGGCTACGATGGCGACTCCTGCCGCTCCCGCCTCCAGCAGACTCTTCGGAATGCCCTCCCCATACCGCGTCGGCAGGCAGAAGATCGCGGACTGGCCCAGGATGGCAGGCACATCATCACGCCGCCCCCACCACTCGACCGTGCCCGCATCCTGCCACTGCCGCAGCTGTGATTCCGGCACTGCCCCTGGGTTATCACGGTCCGGCTCGCCAACCAGGACGAACCGGGCCACGATTCCACGATCATGCAGCAACTTTGCCGCGGCGGCGAAGTCTCCCACCCCCTTGTCCCACAACAGTCGTGCGACCAGGACCACCAGCGGTGGTCCCTCCGACGCGGCGGGTCGCCCCGCATAGAGCGCGGGGTTGACCCCGGCGCCGCGGATCAGCCGAACTTGGGAAGCGGTGGCAAGGCGTCGGGCGACAAGCGTGTCGCGATCGTCGCTGTTCTGGACGATGACCCGCTGATGCGAACCCCGCAGCATCAGGCGCAGCGCGAGTGCGAGGATCGGCCGCAGCAGCTTCGCCCGCCACCCCGTCGAGCTGAAGACGAAGCCGAGGCCAGCCGCGGCGTTGATGCGTGCCGCGACGCCACAGCGCCAGGCCGCGATCGTCCCGAACACCACCGGTTTGAGCGCCACATGGTGAGTCAGGTCGGGCTCCAGCTCGCGATAGACGCCAATGACCTCGGCCAGTGCGCGCAGCTGCGACAGCGGGGTGTTGCCCGAGCGACGCCAGCCGAGCGGGAGGAGTTCCGCCCCGGTCTCGCGGATCGCGTCGGCGTGGTCCTGCACCCGGGTCGCCACCACGACCCGGTATCCCGCCGCCACTGCCGCCGCCGCCAGCGGGAGCCGGTGCGAAACGAAGTACCAGTCTTCCGTCACGAGGAACAACAGCGTGGGACGACGCGCGGGCGCCGGGAGGCTCACCGGCCGCGCCCGGACGTCGTATCGCGGGTCATGCCAGGCCTCCGACCACTCGTCGGTAGACCGCGGTGGTCTGCTCCGCCGTCCGCGCCCAGGAGAAACGCCGCACTCGCTCCGCTCCCGCCACCCGCAGCTCCGCGGCGCGCAGCGGATCGGTGAGCACCGTGGCGAGGCCATCGGCGATCGCGCCCACGTCACGCGGATCCACCAGGCAGGCGGCGTCACCCACGACCTCCGGGATGGAAGTGACATTCGCCGCGACCACCGGCGTCCCGCACGCCATCGCCTCGAGGGGCGGGATGCCGAAGCCTTCGTACAGCGAGGGATAGATGAAGGCATCCGCCAGCGAATAGAGCGCCGGCATATCGGCATCATCGACGTACCCGAGGACTCGCACGCTGTCGGTCATCCCGTGGCGACGGATGGCCCGCTCCAGCTCGCTGGTGCCGAAGTAGCGCACGCCCGCCAGCACCAGCGCATGGGGCAGCCCGCGCTGCCGCAGCCGGGCGAAGGCCTCGACCGCCCGGGCCAGGTTTTTCCGCGGTTCGAGGGTGCTGGTGCTGAGGACGAATCGTTCGGGCAGTCCATGCTTCGCGCGCACCTCCGCCAGCCGCCCGGGATCCTCGACTCGGCTGAACTCGCGCCGCGGCGCCAGCAGCGTCACACTGATCTTGTCCGGCGGGAGGCCGAGGAGGTCGACCAGCTCCGACTTGGTGAACTCGGAGATGGTGATGATGTGCCCGGCGCGGCGCAACGACCAGGGCACCGCCACCCGCAGGAAGGCGTGCCGTGCCCGGGGGTAGGTCTCGGGATAGCGCAGGAAGCGGGCATCGTAGATCGTCACCACGCTCCGGTGCGGGGCTCCCGGGGGGAGGTAGTAGAAGGGTACGTGCAGCAGGTCGAGCCGGTCCTCCCGCCACTGCCGGCGCCAGGCGAGCCCGCCCTGCAGAATACGCCGGGTCCGGTTCCCGGTGGCCCACGGCATTTCATGCAGCAATGCGCCGGCGCCGGTCTCCACCCGCGCCCCACGCGCGGTGTAGACGGTCAGTGCCAGCGCCGGATCGGCGACGGGCAGTGTGAGCAGCAGCTGCCGCTGATACTCCCCTGCGCCAGTGGTCTGCGCGCCGAGGGCGGAGGCGTCAAACCCGACCCGCACGCACCCCTCCCTCCACCAGGATCTCCGGCAACGACGCACCAACTCCATCGGGCCGGATCCGCGACGCCAGCATCAGCAGGTGGATGCCCAGCAGGACCACCAGGCAGATGGTCACGTTCACCACCACCTCCGTCATATGGTCGGCGATCGGCGCTTCCACCGCCTTGATCATCACCGCCACGGTGAGGATGTAGATCAGCACGCTCGCCTCGCTCCGCGGCACCCGCCGGAACCAGGCGTACGCCGTGCGGTAGAGCCAGCCGGCCACCACACCGCCAATCAGCACCCCGGGCCACCAGAAGTTGAGGTACAGCTCCCCGACCATCGTCGGCGAGGCGGAGACGTTCTGGGGGAAGTAGGCACTCTGCCGCAGGTACGTCTCCCAGAACTCGATGGCGTAGGTGAGCGGTTTCTCATGCCACAGCGCCCGCGGCACCCACCACCAGGAGAGGCCGGCAAAGGTGCGGCCATACTCGAATGGCTGCCCATGCGCCGTCCCGTCGAGGATTACGAGAAAGCTGTCG
>JBDTTN010000507.1:0-2742 GCA_039930625.1 Gemmatimonadota bacterium
TCACGCTGTTCAACTCGGGGAGCAAGGTCACCTATCCGCTGTACGTCTACGGCGCACAGCGGGCCGCCTACCCTCCGCAGATCAACGTCGTCGCGACCGCGATCCTCGCCGGCAGCCTGCTGCTGCTCGGCGTGACGGTGCTGTGGCAGAACCGGGCGCTCAGGCAGGGGGGAATGTCGACGTAACTGAACCACTGTCATCCCGAGCGCAGTGAGGGATCTCTTTCGGCCGGCACCATCGCCAGCCCGGAGAGATCCCTCGGTCGATTTTTCACGGCCACCAGATGAAGGCTGACAGCTAGCAGCTAACGGCTAACGACCAACCGCTCCCCCCTCACACCCGAATCGGCAGCGACCGCACCGGCTTCCCGGTCAGCTTGAAGAGCGCATTGGCGACCGCGGGCGCGATCGGCGGCGTGCCGGGCTCGCCCACCCCTGTTGGCGCCGCATCCGACGGCACGATGTGCACCTCCACCACCGGCATCTCCCCGATCCGGAGCACCTGGTAGCCGTCAAAATTCCCCTGCTCCACCCGGCCTTCCTTCAGGGTGATTTCGCCGTGCAGCGCGGCGGAGAGTCCGTAGGCGATGCCGCTCTCCATCTGCATCGTGACCACGTCGGGATTCACCGCGATGCCGCAGTCCACCGCGCACACCACCCGGTGCACCACCGGCTTGCCGCCCTCCAGCGACACCTCCGCGACCTCTGCGACATAGGAATTGAACGACTCGTGCACCGCGATTCCCCGGGCTCGGCCCGCCGGCAGCGGTGTGCCCCACCCCGCCTTCTCGGCGGCGAGATTCAGCACGCCCAGATGTCGTGGCGAGCCGGCGAGGAGGGCACGACGGAACTCCACCGGGTCCTTGCCCGCCGCCGCTGCGAGTTCATCCATGAAGACTTCGACCGCGAACGCGGTGTGGGTATTCCCCACCGAGCGCCACCACATCACCGGCACCGGCAGCACCGGCGAGGTCAGCTCGACCTGGATGTTGGGGATGCCGTACTTGGTGTTGGCCGCCCCTTCGACCGAGGTGCTGTCAATGCCGTCCTTGATCATGAACGCCGCGAACGCGGTGCCTTCGATGATCGACTGGCCCACGATCCGCTGGTGCCAGGCCACGACCTTGCCCGAGCCGTCGACTGCGCCGCGCATCGCGTGCACGGTGAGCGGGCGGTACATCCCCGCCCGCATGTCGTCCTCCCGGGTCCACACCAGCTTGACCGGCGCCTTGCCCTGAATCGCCTTGGCGATGGAGACCGCTTCAAGCAGGTAGTCGGACTTCGGATTCGCCCGGCGCCCGAAGCTCCCGCCGGCGAAGAGCTGGTTGAGAATCACCTGTTCCGGCTTGAGGCCCGTCATGCCGGCGATCGCACCCTGGTCCACCGTCTGGAACTGTTCGCCGTTCCAGATCTCGCAGCGATCCGCCGAGAGCTGCACCACGCAGTTCATCGGCTCCATGCAGGCGTGCGCGAGGAAGGGGACCTCGTACACCGCCTCGACCCGCTTCGTGCCGTGCTTGAGCGCCCCTTCGACGTCGCCATCCTTCCGGGCGACCTTGCCCGGCTTGGTAGCCAGCGTGCGATACTGGGCTGAAATGTCCGAGGTGCTCCGGGTGAACGCCTGGGCCTCATCCCACTCCACCTTGAGCTGCTCACGCCCCTTCCTGGCCGCCCAGAATCCGTCGGCCAGCACCGCCACGCCTGTCGGGATCTGCACCACGTCATGCACGCCGTTCACGGCCTTCGCCGCGGTCGCATCGAACGACTTCACCGTCGCCCCGAAGCGCGGCGGGTGCAGCACCACCGCGGTGAGCATCCCCTTGAGCTGGATATCCTGAGTGAAGATCGCCTTGCCGGTCGTCTTGGCCCGGGCATCGACCCGCTGCACCGAGCGGCCGATCAGCCGGAAGTCCTTCGGATCCTTGAGCGGCACATTCTCCGGCACCGGGAGCAGCGCCGCCTTGGCCGCGAGCGAGCCGTAGTCGGCCCGCTTGCCGCTCTTCGGATCGGTGACCACTCCCGACTCGGTGGTCAGCGTCGCGGCGTCCACACTCCACTCCTTGGCCGCCGCGGCGACCAGCATCGCGCGCGCAGTCGCCCCAGCCTTTCGGAGCTGCTCCCATGAATTGGCGATCGCCGTGCTGCCGCCGGTGCCCTGAATCGGGCCCATGAGGGTGTTGTTGTATTTCGTCGCGTCCGCCGGCGCACCCTCCACCCGGATCTTGGCCCAGTCGGCGTCCAGCTCCTCGGCGACGATGGTCGCGAGTCCGGTATAGGTGCCCTGCCCCATCTCGACGTGCTTGGCGAGGACCGTCACGGCACCATCCGCACCGATCTTGACGAACGCATTGGGCTCGAAGACCGGCTTGGAGGCCTGATCCCCCTCCCCGCTCCCTTCCTTCCGGCTGCAACTCGTCAACGAGAAGGCCAGCGTGAGTCCCGCGCCGGTCGCGGCGCCCACCTTGATGAAGTCGCGCCGGGAAACCTGAGTCGTCGTCATGGCTCAGCCCTCCTTGCCGGCTGCGTGATGAATCGCGGCCCGAATCCGCTGGTAGGTTCCGCAGCGGCAGACGTTGCCGCTCATCGCGGCGTCGATCTGCTCGTCGCTGGGCGCAGGCGTCTTCGCAAGCAGCGCAGCCGCCTGCATGATCTGCCCCGACTGGCAATAGCCGCACTGCGGGACCTGGTCGGCCACCCAGGCGGTCTGGACCGGATGACTGCCATCGGCGGAGAGTCCCTCGAT
>JBDTTN010000508.1:0-2742 GCA_039930625.1 Gemmatimonadota bacterium
GTGGGATGGTTGAGCGCCTCCTGCACCATGGCCGCCGCGATCCGGGCCTCCGGCCATTCCCGAAATGGCCCGCCCGAGGCCGTGAGGATCAGGCGCGCCAGCGCCGTTTCCCGCCCGGCCAGGCACTGCAGCACGGCGCTGTGTTCCGAATCCACCGGAATCAGTTCGCCGCCGCCTTCGCGTGAGGCGTCGCGGACCAGCTCCCCGGCCATCACCAGCGTTTCCTTGTTGGCCAGCGCCACCCGCTTGCCGGCGCGCAGCGCCGCCAGCGTCGCGTCGAGCCCGGCCGCCCCGACAACCGCATTGATGACGATCGCCACATCGGGATGGGTGGCCGCCTCCACCAGCAATTCCGGCCCCGACTCCGAGACCAGCCCGCTCAGCGCCGGCCGCCATTCCGCGACCTGGCGCGCCAGCGCCGCGGCGTTGTCCCGTGCGGTGAGCGCAACCACCCTGAAATCATCCCGCTGGCGCGCGAGCACCGCGAGCGCGCTCTTCCCGATCGAGCCGGTGGACCCGAGGATCGCCACTCCGCGCATCACAACACTCCGAACAGCCGGTACAACGCAGCGGAGACCGGGAGCACAAAGTACAGGGAGTCGAACCGATCGAGCACGCCACCATGCCCCGGAATCAGCGCCGACGAATCCTTGACGCCGACTTCACGCTTGTAGAGCGACTCGGCAAGATCGCCCACCTGCCCGACAACACTGAGCACAGCCGCGAATATCAGCCCCTGCCACAGCGGAAGCGCGACGCCGACCCGCTCCAGGACCAGAAAGTTGAGAAGTGGCACCGTCGCCAGCGCGCCGATGACGCCGGCGATCGAACCCGCCCAGGTCTTTCCGGGACTGATCGCCGGCCAGAGCTTCGGCCCGCCGATCGCCTTGCCGCCGAACATGGCCGCGGTGTCGCAGACCCAGGTGATCACCAGCGGGAAGAACACCATCCACGCGCCGGCCCACGACAGGTTCGGGTGGGTGGCGTGGCGGATCGGAATCAGGAAGGTGGCCAGCCCCGCGGGATACAGCACGCCGAAGAGCGTCGCCGCGGTCGCGGCGAACGGTCGCTCCGCCGGAGCCCGTCGGATCAGCGCGAGCGTCAGCACGGCCACCAGCCAGAGGCCGCCGAGAAACCAGCACCACTCGGCGAGAGTGACGGTGCGCGTGACGTTCAGATAGGCGAGCGGCGGCAGCAGCGCCGCGGAGAGCAGCCCCGTGCGGGTCAATGGCTCGATCCCCTGACGCCGGGCGAAATCGTACAGTTCGCGGGTGCCGAGCGTCGCGGCCACGGAGACGACCGCGACCAGCGGCCATCCACCGAGGTAGACGACGCCGAGGGCCATGGGAATCGCGACCGCGGCGAACCCGACACGCTGCACCAGATTGGAGGCCATTGCGGGCCCTAGACCGAGACCTTCCCGAACCGTCGGTCGCGCCGCTGGTAATCGAGGATGGCTTCGTAGAGCTGCTCGCGGCCGAAGTCGGGCCAGAGCACGGGGGTGACGAACAGCTCCGCGTACGCCAGCTGCCACAGCAGGAAGTTGGAGATGCGCAACTCACCGGAGGTGCGGATCAGCAGGTCGGGATCCGGAAAGGCGGCGGTGTACAGCCGCGCAGAGATCGATGCTTCATCGATCTCCGCGGGGTCGAGCCGGCCCGCGACCGCCTCGGCGGCAAGCAGGCGTGCCGCGCGGGTGAGTTCGGCGCGGGAGCCGTAAGAGATGCAGATGTTGAGCGCGAGCTTCTCACCGCTTGAGGTATGGGCCATCAGGCGGTCAACCGCGCCCCGCTGCGCGGGCGGCAGGCGATCGAGGTCGCCAAGAAAGCGCACCCGGACGCCCTGCGACTTCAGCTCCGCCATCTCCCGTGCGATGTACTCCTCGAGCAGCCCCATCAGCGCGCCGATCTCGTCGGCCGGCCGCTGCCAGTTCTCCTGGCTGAAGGCGAAGAGCGTCAGCACTTCCACGCCGGCGGCCAGCGCCCCTTCGACGACCTCGCGCACCGCCTTCATCCCCGCCTTGTGGCCGAACGGCCGCGGGAGCGCGCGCCCACGCGCCCAGCGACCGTTCCCGTCCATGATGATCGCAATGTGGGCCGGACGCGTCCCGTTGAGCTTCACCTGGCGGAGCAGCTCGTCGCTCATCCGCTCAGACTTCCATGATCTCCGCCTCTTTGGCGGCGATCAACTGGTCGATCTGCTTGATGTGCTCGTCGGTGATCTTCTGGAGGTCCTTCTCGCCGCGGGTCCGGTCGTCTTCGGAAATCTTCTCGACCTTCTTGATCTTGGTGTGGGCATCGCCCCGCGCATGCCGCACCGCGACCCGCCCCTCCTCGCCCATCTTGTGCATCACCTTCACCAGATCCTTGCGGCGCTCCTCCGTGAGCGTCGGGATCGGCACCCGGATCAGGCCGCCCTGGCTGGCGGGGTTCAGCCCCAGATTGGAGTCGCGGATCGCTTTCTCGATTGCCTGTGACAGCCCCTTGTCGAACGGCTGCACCGTCAGCATTCGCGGCTCGGGCGCCGCGACCATGGCCACCTGATTGAGCGGCATGGTGTTCCCGTAGGCCTCGACCCGCACGATATCGAGCAGCGAGGTCGTCGCCTTGCCGGTGCGAATGGCCGAGAACTCCTTGCGGGTGTTCTCGACCGCCTTGTGCATCAGATCCTTCGCCTGCTTGATCAGTTCCGGAATCGTGGTCATTGGACGATGGTTCCGACCGGAGCGCCCTGGAGCACCCG
>JBDTTN010000509.1:0-2737 GCA_039930625.1 Gemmatimonadota bacterium
ACCGCTCATCCTGGTAAACGTGCTGGTGTGGACTTTCCTGCTTAGCCGCGGGGATGGTCATCCGCTAGGAGCCGTGTTCTACGCCTCCAGTCTCTGGATCTTCTTCGATACGATCCTGCTGCATCGGCTCGGCGTGGCGCTCACCCGTGACAGTGCCACCGGCCACGGCATTGCGGGGCTGCGCGGGAGCTGGCCGGCGTTGATTCTGCTCATGGCCATCGCAGGGGTGTTCTGGACGACCTACCGGCTCCTCCCATCGGAGTCGTGGAGCGGCGGGCCGAGCGGATTCCTGGGCGAGCTCCAGCGGCTGCTGGGTACTGCTCCACTCCGATTCGTCGTCTGGCCCTTCAGGATTCCGCTGGCGCCGCTGGAAGCCACGGGCCTGGCGGAGTGGCTACGCGATGTGGTGGCGGCTCTCGGACTGCTCGCGCTCCACCTGATCTGGGTGCTTCGTGCCGACCGGGCGTTCGAGGAGGCCGCGCTCGAGGCGAGTGCCCGCAGGGCGGAGCGACTCGATCGCTGGCGCCGGCAGGGGGCCGGCACATCGATGGCTCCGCGGCGCACCCGATTCTGGATTCGCCTTTCACCCGCGGGACATCCGCTGCCAGCGATCGTCTGGAAGAATGTCACCCGCCTCATCCGTACCCTCAGCCCCGGCTTTCTGGGGGTGATCGCCGTCGTCGGTGTCGCAGGCGTGGCGCTGGCAGTCGTGGAAGGTCAGGAGAATCCCGCCCTGCTCCAGGGCGTCGGCACGATGGCGCTGACCTGGGTGGTGGTCCTGGCCGTGCTCGGCCCGCAGTGGGTGCGCATCGATCTCCGCAGCGAACTTGATCACATCGGCATGCTCAGAACCTGGCCGCTCTCGGGACTGGTGGTGATGGCGGCGCAGGTACTTTCCTCTGCGGTGGTGCTTACTGCAATCCAGCTCCTGCTCGGCGGGGTGGCCCTCGCGGGGCTTTGGGACGACGCGATCGCCTATCTATCGGCCGCGCAGCTTGCGGCGTTGCTCCTCCCGGCGGGGCTCGCGATCACCGCACTCAATGTGGTCGCGCTCGCCATCCAGAATGCGGGCGCACTGCTCTACCCTGCCTGGGTTCGCACCGAGATCCGCCCAGGTGGGATCGAGCAGGTCGGCCAGCACCTGCTGACCGCCGGAATCTCCTTTCTGCTGCTGGCCATCGCGGCGCTGGGGCCCACGCTGGCCGGCGGTGGAACGGCCTACCTGCTCTGGTCACGCATCGGTTTGTGGGCCCTGGTCCCGGCGCTGCTTCTTGCCGGCGCGGCGCTCGTACTCGAGGCCTTTCTGCTTCTCGATTGGCTCGGTGGGAGGTTCGAGCAGCTCGATCCATCTACGGCGTAGTGCCGCTCAACTCATGGCCGGCCGGTGCCGATAGATGGGCAACCGCCATGTCCTCCCGAACCGGTTCCCGCCTCGCCAGCGCCTTTCTGGGCTATCTGCTCGGTGTCGTCGTCCTGGTCACGCTGGTGCCGTTCGACTTCTCCGCTGCCGCGCCCCACAACCTGCTGTGGGGCGGAGCGCTCTCCGATGCGCTGGCCAACGTCGCGATGTTCGTACCACTGGGATTCCTATTCCGGCTGACCCGAGAACCGCGCGGGGATCGCTGGGGGATACAGCCGCTATTCCTGGGCCTCCTGTTGAGCGCCCTGATCGAGACGGCCCAGCTCTTTCTTCCCTCCCGCTTAAGCTCTCCGCTCGATGTTGCGACGAATGGCCTCGGCGCCTGGCTCGGCGCCATCGCCGCTGACGCCCTCGTCCGCCGATTGCGGCCGGCGCCCGCGCTTGTCGGGGCGCTGGCTCTCGAGCTGCCCTTGATTGGCCTGGTCTATCTGCTGGTCCCGTTGCTCTGGCTCAGCGGCCTCACCGCCGCCGATGAGCCGGCCCGCATGAGCCTCTCACTCCTGCTCGGTCTGATGGGTGCGATCATCCTCGGCGCGGTGTACCGGAATCGATTTGCGCCCGAGGGCAATGTGAGCGTCGCGCAGTTCTCGGTCCTTGCGGCCGCGTGGTACCTGATTGGTGCCGTTCCGGGACTGGTGGAACATCCGCTGCTCGCGCTCGCAAGCGGGCTGCTCGTCGCCGGGGCGACCGGCATCTGGTCCCGTCGCTGGGCTCACGAGCAGCAGCGAGCAGACCGACGTTTTGAGGGTGAAACCCTCACCTGGCTGGCGCCAGTCCTCGGACTCTACCTGGTCTGCCTGGCCGGGTGGCCGCCGTGGGCGCCGATGGTCGCCTGGCATGGTGAGTGGGGATTGCGAGGATTCTGGGGGTCGGCGGATACCACGGCGATTCTCCGCGCGCTGGAACAACTGGCGGCCTTCACTGTGGTGGGCTATGCCGTCGCTGAGTATCACGGTCGGCGGGAACTTCGCTTCAGCCAATCGGGGGCCTTGGTCGCGATCTGCGCGCTAGGCGGCTCGGCGGTCGTCAAAGTTGTGGCAGCGCTGCACCCGGGAGCCGGGGCCAGTGCCTTGCGCGGACTGCTTTCCATGGTGGTCGCGGGCTATGGCGGCGGGATCTACCACCTTCAGCGGGCACATATCCGCTCGCTGCTCGGGGCGAAGGGAGCGCCACGACCAGCCGAGGCGCCAACCCGCGGAACAGCTACGTCCCCGCGTCTCGCTCAAAACGCGCGAATCGAAGCGCCAATGTCGGCAGGACGAAGAGGCTGAGCAGCGTCGACGTGGCCAATCCTCCGAGGATCACGATCGCCATCGG
>JBDTTN010000510.1:0-2726 GCA_039930625.1 Gemmatimonadota bacterium
CCCGCACCCACTGGCCGTACAGATCGGCATCCACACCGAACAGATGCACCTCGAGCCCTCGGCGGTTCTCGCCGAACGTCGGCCTCGGACCCTGATTCAGCATCCCTCCGGCCTGTCCGCCGGCCCACTCCACCCGGGCCGCGTACACCCCATCAGGAGGGAGCAGCTTTCTTTCGGGAAATTCTCCCACGTTGATCGTGGGAATCCCGATGCTGCGGCCGCGGCCCTCCCCGCGAATCACCTGGCCACTGAGCGTGTACGGCCGGCCGAGCAGCCGAGCCGCGGTCTTGAGATCTCCGCCGGCGACGGCGCGGCGGATCGCGGTGCTGGAGATCGGGTGACCTCCGAGCGCCACCTGCCCCACGACGTCCACCACGAAGCCATCGCTGGCTCCCAGTTCGCGCAGCGTATCCACCGACCCGCTGCGGCCCCGGCCAAACCCGTGATCGTGCCCGATCACCAGTTCCTTCATGCCGCAGCGGCCGATCAATACTTCGCGGACGAACCGCTCCGGCGTGTAGTCCGCCAGCCGCCGGTCGAACCGCAGGAAGACCACGTAGTCGAGTCCGGTCAGCGCCAGGATCTCGCGCCGCTCGGGTCCGCTGGTCAGCAGCAGCGGCGCTGCCTGCGGATTCACCACCTCGAGCGGATGCGGCTCGAAGGTCACCAGCACGCTCTTCCTGCCGGCCAGCCGGGCCCGTTCGACGATTTCGGTGAGCACCGCGAGATGCCCCTGGTGCACCCCATCGAAGGTGCCGACGGTGACCACCGTTCCTTCCGGATGGTCAGGCAGAAACGGCATCACCCAGCGGCCTCCAGCACCACCTCGGGGTGGAACCAGGACTCCCGTAACTTTCCGATCGCCACCAGCCGCTCTCCCGGTGCGACCGCCGCCACCGACTGATCCAGCGGGACCGCCGGGGCAGCCTCAATGCGCACCGCCTGACCGAAGCCGATCACCTTCGCGTCCGTCTCCGTCAGCTCGACGCGCGCCAGGTGGCTGAGCACCGCGAGCGGTGGCAGCAGCGCCGCGGCATCGGTCAGCGCATCGAGCCGCACGGCGCGGTCCACCTGCAGCGAACCGATCGCCTCCCGCCGGAGAGCGGTGAGATGGGCGCCGGTCCCGAGCCGCTCACCGAGGTCCCGTGCGATCCCGCGGATGTAGGTCCCCGGACTGACGGTGATCCGGAAGCGGACCTCAGGGTATTCGAACCCCACGAGTTCCACGGCGTGTACCACGACATCCACTTCGGCCAGATCCAGCAGCTCGCCCCGTCTCGCCTTGGCGTAGCTGCGTTCTCCATCGACCCGCTTGGCCGAAAATGCCGGCGGCCGTTGCTTCTGTGGCCCGAGGAACCCCGCCAATACTGCTTCAACCACGGCTCGCTCCGGCTTTCCGCCCGTCCGCACTTCGGCCGGTCCGCCCGTCGGCTCCCCCAGCAGATCGTCGGTCGTGGTCGTGACACCCAGCTTTGCCGTGGCAAAGTAGGTCTTCGCCTGCTGCTCCACGAACCGAGCCAGCCGGGTGCAGCGCCCCGCCAGGACAATCAGCAGTCCAGTGGCAAATGGGTCCAGGGTTCCAGTGTGTCCAACCGCTCGGGTCTTGAGCACCCGCCGTACCCGGGCGACGACGTCATGGCTGGTGGGACCCGCCGGCTTGTCTACCAGCAGCGCGCCGTTCAGTCGCCGCGCTCCGTCCGGAGTTGGCCCAGAATGCGATTGATCTTGGCGGCGTGCTCCAGCCCTCGATCCAGTTCGAAGCGGATCTCCGGGATGATGCGCGTCGTGAGCACCTTGCCCACCCGCATCCGCAGAAATCCGGCGGCGCTCTCCAGACCCTTCAGCGCCTCGAGGCGCTCCGCCTCCTCCGCCATCACGCTCACCCGGACGGTAGCGACCGACAAGTCGTTGGTCACCTCGACATGGGTGACCGTGACGAAGCCGATACGCGGATCGCGCAGTTCGGTGAGCAGCAGTTCGGCGATGACCTGCCGGACCGTCTCCGCCACCTGGTCGGGGCGCCGCTTGGAACCTTTCATGCGACGGTGACCTGCGTCTCGAGAACCCGAACTCCATCCGCGGCTTCCATCAGCCGGTCCGCCTCACGCAACGTTTCTTCGGCCACGCGCCGGCTGGAGGACACGGTGGCGCAGGCGATGCCCGCCTTCTGCCACAGGTCCTGGTGCTCCACCTCGGCCACCGCCACGTTCAGCTTCTTCAACCGCGCCAGCAGCGACTGCAGCACCGACCGCTTGTCCTTCAGTGACTGGCAGCCCTCGAGGTGCAGGTCCCAGGTCTGGATGAGCGCGTGCATGCCGCTCAGCTGTCCGCCTTGCTGCCGGCCAGGGTGCGCTTGATCTCCTCGACGCGGTAGGCCTCGATCATGTCCCCGACCTTGAGGTCGTTGAAGTTCTCGATGCCGATACCGCACTCCTGCCCTTCCTTGACTTCCTTGGCGTCGTCCTTGAAGCGCTTGAGGCTCGACAGGGTGCCGTCATAGATCTGGGTGCCGTCGCGCAGGACCCGCACCTTGGCGGTCCGGCTGACGGTGCCGTGACGGACCTGGCAGCCCGCGATCGTGCCGACCTTGCTGACCTTGAAGAGCTGCAGCACCTCGGCGTCGCCCAGCACGGTTTCCTTCGACTCCGGCTTGAGCAGGCCTTCGAGCGCGTTGCGGACGTCGTCCACCGCCTCGTAGATGATGCGGTACATCCGGACGTCCACGC
>JBDTTN010000511.1:0-2722 GCA_039930625.1 Gemmatimonadota bacterium
CATCGCTGCCCGGGCCGTCGCTGCATCCTCCCCTCGCTGCTACCGGAGTGCCGCTGCGGTGTTGTCGAAGGTATTGATCGCCGGCGGAGTGCCGCAGGCGCTGTAGTCCGCGGTAAAGCCGATATTGCTGCGTCCGTTGATCGAGGCCAGGATCTGGCCGCCGTCGAACGGCGGGTCGAAGCCATCGCAGCTTGTGCCCCAGTGGAGCGGAGTTGGCGTGCTGACATTGAAGGTCCAGTCGCCGTCGGCGTTGCCCAGTTGGCCGGACCAGTTGTACGAGCCGGTGACATCAAAGGTGCCGTCGGGCAGCGTGCTCTGGCTCGCAGGGTCGATCGTTCCTGAATCGGGAAGAAAGGTCAGGGTCCAGTTGTCGCCGAACGAGTATGGCACCTGGTTGTTCACGTGGAAGCGGGTGACGAAGTGCCGGTTGGTGGTGACGCTCGTCGACGTCACATTCGCGGTGTAAGTCCCATCCCAGTCCAGGCCCGCGCTCGCGGAGTCGTTATAGAACAGCACCTTGAGGTGGTTCAGATCGAGTCCGAACCCGAACAGGGTCGCGCCAGCGTCGGTGTCCTGAATGCTCACCGAGCCGGTAACCGCAAAGCCGTTGCCGAGCGAATCCTCGTAGAAGCAGTTCCCGCTGGTGAACGTGAAGGTGGCGTTGTTCTCGATGCCATCGCCGTCGCTGTCGGTGCTGTCCCCGACCACGGTCGGGTCGCACTGCCCACTGCCGCCACGCAGCATTGCCAGCTGCGGCCGGTAGCGCGGCGGGATAACCCGGTCGAGCATGCTCATGCGGCCACGCATCGCAGCGCGCGAGAAGAAGCCGCTGCCGAGCGACCCGCCGGTGAAGCTGAATCCGGCAATGCCGGCCGCAATGTCCGAAACCTGATTGGCCGCTTCCGTCCCGACCACCGTTGCCTGCTGCTGACTGATGGTGGTGTTACCCGCCGGACCGCTGTCGCCGCCGCACGCGCCGAGGGCCAGCATTCCCGCGAGACCGGAGGCAAAAAGCCCGAGCTTTCCTGAACCCACCATGTTCCCTCCCTGATTTGATTGGATCGAGCCGGAACCAATTGGCCAACTGATTGTCCGGCAAATGGTTGAACGAGGTTCGCCGCTCCCCAGCGTCGGGCGCAGATGGCGCCCTTCGACGACGCAAGTTGTTCGGTTTCTATCTCATGGCGAGGCAGCAATCCACTGGCGAGCAGGGTCCGTGCCGCAGGCGGACCAGGTGATCGCGAGCACACCGGGAACGTTCGCCACGGTCCCGGTCAGGGTGATCTGGCCCGCCTTGATCCGCTGAGCCGTCGTCAGGCACGTAGCATCGTATTGCAGCGCCACGGTGGTGGCGACCACCAGGTTCCAATTCTCCGTGCTCCGGTGCCAGCTCAGCGAACCTTTCACCGCAAAGAGACCGCTCGGCAGCGGCTGACCGACCAGCAGGGCCCCTGGCGTGCTGGCGATGAAGCTGTCAACCGTCGCGATGGTGAGGGTCGCGGTAGAGATGGTGGGGCGTTGCCGCTGGGTGGTCAGCGTATTCGTGATCTTCGCGGCACTGGTCGAGCCGAGCCGGACACGGGTGCCGTTACGAATCGAGGTGTAGACCGCCGCGCCGAGGCTGTCGGCAAATCCCCAGGCGAGGTCGGTCAGGGTGAGGTCGAATGAAGTGCTGTTGCCGGCACTCGGGTCCTGGATGCGCAGGGCGCCGGTCACCCCGAGACTACCGCCGCGGAAGCCCGTGGCGGTGCAGGGGGGATTCGAGTAGGTGAGCGTCGCATCGTTGGGAATCCCGTCCCCGTCAGCGTCGGTCGTGCTGGACTGGGTGGGGCAGCCGGCGATCACCGGGAAGAACGCCGGCGTCCCCGGTGCGCTGACGGTAAGGGCAGCGAGGCTCGCCGCCACCTCGTCCTGCACTGATGAGGAGAGTTCATTCTGCTGGCTGGTCGTGGGGCGGCCGCCGCTGCCGGCGGCGGTGATGCTTCCGCAGGCAAGCAGCGCGCAGCCTGCGAACACGATCGGAACGGCACGGAGGACGAACGCCACGGCATGCTCCAGCAGCAGAGGATGCTGGCAATTTAGCCCCGGGGGGTTGCGGCGGCGCGCCCCGGCGGCAGAATCATCGGATGCACCCGCGCGGCCTGCCACCCCCATTGTTTGACGCTCCGTTGACGGTGCCGCCCTATTCAGGGGGCATGCCAGCCCGCCACTTTCTGCGCTGCCTCGGCGTCCCTGAGCTCCGCGGACCCGGCGGCGACCCGATCCGCTTCCGCACCAGGAAGCACCTCGCCCTGCTCGTCTTCCTCGCCGCGGAGCGCCGGCAGGCACATCCGAGGGAGCGGCTGGCGGATCTGCTCTGGCCCGACGCACGTCCCTCCGAGGGTCGTCATTCGGTGGCGACCGCTCTCTCCGTCATCCGCGGCAAACTCGGCCCGCGCACCTTCGAGACCACGCGCGACACTGTCCGGCTTGTCGCGGCGGACCTGGAAGTGGATCTCGAACGGCTCCATCGCGGCGATGTGCTCGGCGATGATGTGACGCCTGCGCTCGACGTGGCGGGCTTCCTGGATGACTTCGAGGTCACCCGGGCGCCGGAGTACATGCTCTGGCGCGACATCATGCGCGCCCGCTGGTTTCCCCAGATCCGTTCGGCGCTGATCATCCTGATGGACCGTTGCCGGCGCACCGGCGACTTCAACCGCATCGAGACCCACGCCGATCG
>JBDTTN010000512.1:0-2712 GCA_039930625.1 Gemmatimonadota bacterium
GTGAGCCGAGCCCGGGTATCGGCATCATGCACCGGGTGCCGGGTTTCGACCGCGTCGAGCCCCTCGGCCCGAAGCCCGGTGAGCAGGCCCCGAGAACCGCGGTCCCGCAGATGAGCGGCGGAGACGATGCCGCCGCCGGCATGCACCAGCTCGGCGACCTCCCGAAACGTCGGCAGCCGCTTCTCCTCGAAACCGGGCCGGCCCCAGCCGATGTAGCGGTCGAACGCCTCCTGAATGGTCGCGACCTGGCCCCGCTTGAGGAGCGCGCGGGCCACGTGCGGCCGTCCGATTGCACCGCCATCGGATTCCGCCAGCAGATCCTTGAGCTCGATGCTGAGCCCCAGTCCCTGGAGCTTCCGGACCATCTCGCCTCCGCGGCGCTCCCGATCGGCGCGACAGCGGACGAGGAATTCATCGAGCGGCGCCCATCCCAGCGGCAGGAAGTAGCCGAGCAGATGCATCTCTCCCCAGGGCGCGCTGACCGAGAACTCGCAGCCGCAAATGACGCGGACGCCGAGTCGCTCCCCGGCGGCGATCGCAGCGGGCAGGCCATCGATGGTGTCGTGGTCGGTCAGCGCGATCGCGCTCAAGCCCGCCCGCGCGGCTCGGGCCACGACCTCCTCGGGCGGATGCCCGCCGTCGGACGCGGTGGAGTGGAGGTGAAGATCAACCAGCCGCGGCGCGCCTTCGATGGGCGCGCTCAGCGGACGTATCCCGTCTCAGGCGCGGTCCACGAAGGCTGCGAGCGCTGAAACAGCTCCTGAAGCTGGGGTTGCTTCAGCTCGGCCAGCGCGTCCTCCGGATTGCGCGCGCCGAGCGGCGAGAAGCGGGAGACCCGCACCTCGGCGGCAGCGCCGCCGCGGCGGCGGAAGAGGAGGCCGAATTCGTCGCGGGAATACTGGGTGACCCGACCGGTGGGACTCACATCCCAGATCTGGCCTTCGGTTTCGATGGTGCGGCGTGGCATTCCAAACCTCATCTGTCAGCATGTTCCGTCAGGCGCAACGTGCCAGCGTTTACGGCAGGGCTATGATTCGGATTCTTCGGCGTCGTCCAGTTCCGGCGCCGGGACTTCTTCCCAGAGATCGCGCGAGCCGGGAGCGTATCGCGCGATCTGGGTCAGCCGCGCTTCGAGCTTCGCCTCGGGGTCGGTGCGGGAGGCGCGGGCGCGGTGCGAGTGCTCGGTCCGGCTTTCGCTGAACTCGAGATAGGTGCCTGGCTCTTCTCCACCGCGGAAGAGCCAGAGATGCTGTCCCCTGCCCGCGCCCAGCTCCGCCAGCGCGTGGATGGCGCGGACGTATTCCTCCTCGTGCTCTGGCGCGACCGTCACGCGCGCGATCGACAGCACTCGCGTCATGTCAGCCTGCGTCTTCCGGGAAGGCTTCCAGCATCCGCTTCACATCGGCCAGGAAGCGGTCGGCGTCGGCGCCATCCACCACCCGGTGATCGAAGGACATTGTCAGGTGGCCCTTGAGTCGCGCCGCGATCGCGTCGGTGCCATCGGGCAGCGTCACCACGGCGGGCCGCTTCTCGATGGTGCCGACGCCGAGGATCGCGACCTGCGGCTGATTGATGATGGCCAGGCCGGCGAGCGATCCGAACACGCCGGGGTTGGTGATCGTGAAGGTGCCGCGCTGGACATCGTCGGGGCTCAGCTTCTTGGTGCGGGCCCGCTCACCGAGATCGCCGATGGCACGCGCCATTCCGAGCAGCGACAGCTCGTCGGCATGCCTGATCACCGGAACGATGAGGCCCCAGTCGAGTGCCACCGCGATCCCGAGATTGATGTCCCGCCGGAAAATGGTGGCGTCGGCGGAGACCGCGGCGTTGAGCCCCGGGTGCTTCCGCAGATTGTCGGCGATCGCTTTGGCGATGAAGGCGAGATAGGTGAGGTTCACCCCCCGCTCGCTGTAGTCCTTCTTCCGCTTGGCGCGGATCTGCGAGACCCTGGTGTAGTCGATCTCGAACAGCGTGTTCACATGCGCGGAGACCCGCCGCGACATGATCATGTGCTCCGCGGTGAGCTTGCGGATCCGCGACCACGGCTCCACCCGGTCCCCGGCCCACGCCTCTGCCGCTGGGCCCTGTGAGGCGGCGGCCGGCGCTGGCGCCCGCGAGACTGCCGGCGCGGCGACGGGAGCCGCCGCCGGTGCACCGGATTCCATGAATCCGAGCAGATCGTTCTTGGTCACTCGGCCGGCGATGCCGCTGCCGGCGACCGTACCGATGTCGATCCCGTGCTCCGCTGCGATCTTCCGCACCAGCGGCGTGGACTTGCGACGCAGCCGTTCTTCAGCGGTCTCGGGACCGTTCCCCGCGGCCACCGGACTCGGCGCGGGTCGGCTGGGAGCCGGCGCGGGGGCGGCCGGCGGCACGGCGGCCGGCGCGGGAGTGGCGGCGGGCTGCGCCGCGACGGGCGCCGGCGCTGCCGGAGCCTTCGGTGCGGGAGGGGCCGCCGCCGCGGCAGCGGCATCGGTCTCCAGGCGGGCCACCACCGTGTTCACCGGCACGGTCTCCCCCTGCTGGACCAGAATCTCGGCCAGTACGCCAGCGTTAGGCGCGGGGATCTCGGCGTCCACCTTGTCGGTGGAGATCTCGAACATCGGCTCGTCGCGCTTCACTTCGTCGCCGACATTCTTGAGCCACTTCGAGAGCGTCCCCTCGGCGATGGACTCGCCCATCTGGGGCATGATGACGTCAATGCGGGCCATG
>JBDTTN010000513.1:0-2709 GCA_039930625.1 Gemmatimonadota bacterium
TGGACTACGGCAGCATGGCAGAGCTCAACTTCAGGTTGTCGCTGGCGGACACCGCCTATCTGCTGGACGCCGAGGCGCTCAGGGTGAACCTGAGCGTGAGCCGGGATATCGACGCGGAACACTTCGTGGTGGCGGAGGCGTGGCTGGGCGGGAGCTACAACGGCTTTCTGGACGGCTTCCTGAGCTGGTATCACGGCCTCTTCGGCATCCGCTACCCGGAGCGGGATGACCGCCCGCGCGACAGCTTTGCCTACCAATACAAGTTCACCGATAACCGGGTGGTGCGCTTTGCGCCGCACGACGCCTATCTGGGGGATATCCGGCTAGGGATCGGTCGTCGGCACAACGCGCATTCGCAGTCCATCCTCTCCCTGACCCTGCCCACCAGCACCGCAGGCGCTGGGTACGATCGGGGCACACTCTCGCTGAATCTGCTCAACACGTTCCGCTATCCGATCACCCCGCGGCTCATGTATGAGGGGTCCGCGAACATCGGCTTCACCCCGACCCACGGCCCGCTGCATGCGATCCAGGAGCGGCTCTTCGTCCTGGGGACGTCGGGGGTGCGGTGGCGGACCTTCGGCGGGCTCTGGAGCTTCGGCAATCTCTATCTGCACAGCCCCTACTACAGCAACATCACCGAGGCGAGTCAGCTGCAGCGCTGGGAGATGACGATCGACTTCGGCTGGATCATCCGCTCGAAGAGCGGGCGGGAATTCCGCTTCGGGATGACGGAGGACCTGCAGCCGGGAGGGCCAGCGGTGGATGCCGATTTCCGGCTGGGGTACACCTGGTGACTTGTCGCCCCTACTTCGCGACGAACAGAAACGCCTCCATCTGCTTGAACAGGAATTCCTTCGCCTGCGCCTCCCGCAGATTCAGGCTGTAGTGATTGATCAGCTGCTGCTGGGTCTTGAGCCACTCGGCCCAGCAGGTGTTGCAGATCTGTTCGTAGACGCGGAGCCCCAGCTCGTTCTGGAAGGGGCGGAAGGGCATCGAGTCGCGTTGTTCGCCGCAGCGGGCGCAGGAGATGGTCGGCATGCCCGGAAAATAACTACCCCTCGCCCCGTTTGAGCGCCTTGACCCCGCTCGCGGTCCCCAGCCCCGCCGCGATTCCGAACAGCGTGGTGGTTGTGGTAGTAATGAGGGGCAGGGCGGCCGCCGGCCAGGCGACCAGCATCACCCCCAGCCCAGCGACCCAGGGAGCCGCCGGCGACCGCACCGCATCGACAAAGCGGAGCCGCAGGCGGACGAAGTTTCTGGCGATCAGGAAGCCGGCGATAGCGGCGGCGGCGGTGACCGCGATATAGAGCAAGCCAAACATCGGGACCTCAGTACTGTAGAAGGGTTGTGCTGCCCGTTCCAGTACGAAACTTACCCTTCGCCGGATTCAGGGGGGCGGCGGCGGTCCCCGGTCCTCGAACCGCTGGCGGAGCGCCACCCACCGGGTCCTCTGCTCCGGGGTCAGGATACGCTCGACATCGGCCGACGATGAGTCGAGCAGGGTCCGGAGCCGAGCATCCATGTCGGTGCGCAGGGAATCGAACGCGGCCGCGTGGCGGGGCAGCACGGCCTCGAGCTGAAGCCGCTGATCCGGGGTCAGGTCCAGATCCTCAGTGATCCGGTCGGCCAGCCGCTTCTGCAGTTCGGCTCGTCGCTCGGGGTGCTCCCGCAGTCCCCCCCCTGGTCCTCGACCCATGCCGGCGAAGGGCCCATGTCGATGGTGGAGGACCATCCGATCCAGGGCGACGCCCGCCAGCAGTCCCGTCAGGAAGAGCGCGGCCAGAATGAGGGCCACGACCCCACGTGAAGGGGGCCGCTTCGGCGCCGCGCCGGATTCCGCCTGTGTTGCCATCACCTGCTACCTCCCGTCCGCCAGCAGCAGCCGCTGGCTGTTCTGGCCGAGGGTCAGGTCGAGTACCGTCTCCCGGCTGGTCTCGCCAACCATGGCGGAGAGAAACGCGGAGACCGGCACCGCCTCTTTCGTCGCGCTGGCCTCGACTCGATCCAGCAGTACCAGGGCGGCGACACCAGCCGCAAGCGCGATCGGGATTGCGATTCGAGCGAGGCTCACCAGATCCTCACGCCACATGGCGCGCGGGGTCCGCGCGGTGAACACCGGCTGGGCCGCTCGCAGAATCCGCTGGCTGAGCCGCGCCCACTCCTCGGCGCTGTAGGCCGGGAGCGGCGCCACCTGTCGGAGGTGGGCCTGCACCAGCGGATCTTCGCCTTCGTTCCGATCACTCGCCGTCATGTGTCCTCGCAATCGTGCCGCGAAAGGGGGCCAGCGCCGTCCGGAGCACCCGTCGAGCCTGATGGATGTACCACCGTACCGTGCCCGACGCGATTCCCAGCTGGTCCCCGATCTCCTCCGCGGAAAAACCGTCAACTTCGTGCAGTTCAATCACCAGACGCTGCCGCTCGGGCAGGTCGGCAAGCGTGGCCCGGAACCGGTCCATCACCTCGCCCCGGAGCGTGAGGGCAAGCGGCGAATCGCCGCGCGCCTCCTGCTGCTCCGGCAACGACTCCGTCAGCTGAAACGCCCGCGACCGGCGGGCGCTCAGCGCCCGGTTGATGATGATCCGGTGCAGCCAGGGCGCGAAGGGCCGGCCGAGCTCGAAGCGGTCGATGTTCTTGAGCGCCGAAACGAAGCCCTCCTGCACCATATCCTCGGCGTCCTCGCGATGCTGCACGACCCGGTACGCCACC
>JBDTTN010000514.1:0-2708 GCA_039930625.1 Gemmatimonadota bacterium
CCTGCCCTTCCCGGTCCAGCAGCGACGCGAGCCGCGCCTCACGCGCCGGCTCGACCCGAAAGCCGCGCACCACCCGCGCGGCGACCTCGAACGCACCCGTCCCCGTCAGGCGGATCACCGCGAGGGCGGAGCGTCCCGGCGGCGTGGCCAGCGCGACGATTGGATCGGAGAGCATGGGAGATAAGCTAAGGGCGCGCCATTGGCGCGCCCAGACAGCCCGGCCCGCCGCGACAGGTCCGCGACTAGGGTTTCTTCTTCGTGGACACCACCACCGCCGGCGCCGCCGCTTTCGCCCGGAGTCGTTCCTGGGCCAGGAACCACTGCTGCGGCACGCTCACCAGGTTCTGGATGAAGTAGTACAGATTCAGCCCCGACGCGAAGTTGACGAATAGCACCGTCATCATCACGGGCAGCATGTAGAGCATCATCTTCGACTGCGGATTCGGCGGCATGCCCAGCATGCCCACCTTGTTCACCGCGAACATCGACGCGCCCATCAGCACCGGCAGGATATAGAGCGGGTCCTTGAGCGAGAGATCTGGCAACCACAGGAACGCTTGACCGCGCAGCTCGATGGTGTTGGCCAGCACGAAGAACAGTGCCAGCAGGATCGGCCACGGCAGCAGCAGCGGCCAGCAGCCGCTGAAGGGGTTGACCCCTTCCCGCTTGTACAGCTGCATCACTTCCTTCTGCAGTTGTCCGGGATCATCCTTGAACTTGTCCTGGATCCGCTGCATCTCCGGCTGCAGCGCCTGCATCCGGATGCTCGCGCGCATGCCTTTCTGATTGAGCGGCCACAGCGCCACGCGGATCATGATGCCGAAGAGGATCAGCACCACACCGTAGGCGATCCCCAGGTGCTCGTGCATCCACACCAGCAGCGCCCGCGCGGCGACCGCGATCGGCCGGATGAGCGTGCGGAACCCGGGCCAGCCATAGGGATTGATGTCGTAGAAATCGTGGCCCACTGCGTGGAGCCGCGGATACTCCATCGGACCGACGTAGAGCCGGTAGGCGAAGCTGCCCGCTGACGGCACCGGGACACCGAAGGTGGTGGCCGCATGACTGATGTGGGTCTGCCCCGGCAGCGGCTGGACGGTCACCCCGCTGATCTGCGCGTCGCCCGAATCCACCGTCAGCAGCGCGGCCACGAAATACTTCGACTTGATCGCCGCCCACTCGAACGGGCCCTCGTACGTCGCGCTCTCTCCCGCCTTGAGCTTGGAGAACGGATGCGACTTCGACTGGTCGGTCTTGGTGACGATCCCGAAGGTGTAGACGTTGCCCGCCGAGTCGGCCTCGGTCTGACTGAAGCCGCTGCCCATGCCGATCAGCAGGTGCCCTCCCACCGGACCGAGCCCGGTGAACCGCCCCGTCACTCCGATCTGGTAATCGTCCGGCTGGAAATGATAGGTCAGCTCGGCGGTCACTCCGCCATGCGTCGCGATCAGGGTGAGGGAATCGACCCGGGTCACCTCCAGCGCCTTGACCGATGGAGTGAAGTCCCAGTCGGCCAGCCGCAGGGTGTCGCGCCCGACGCTCACCGCGAGCTGATGGATCGGCGCCCCGTCAGGCAGCATCAGGACGGTCTCGCCCTTGTGTCCCGGCGCGAGGTTCTTGTAGTGCTCGAGCGAGGCCTGGACGATCGCCCCGCCGCGGGTCGCGATCGCGTATCGGTAGAGCGCCGAGCCGACGACGACGGTGTCGGCCGGCTGGATGGACGCCGGCTGGATGGAGGCCGGCCGGGCGCCCGTCGACTGGGCAGCTGGGCGGCTGGGTGACTCGACCGGCGGCGCCAGGCTGTCAGGCGTGGCGGAGGTCGGCCGCGCGCCGCTGTCTGCGACCGCCGCAGCGACGGGACGCTTGGGTGGTTGCTTGAAGAAGAACGTGGGCGCGATGGCGATCACCATCATCAGCGCAATCGCCCAGAGGACGCGACGATCCATGGAGTCTAGAGACCGGGGTCAGGGAACAGGATCATAGCCGCCGGGATGCCAGGGATGGCATCGCCCGAGGCGGCGGACGCCGAGCCAGGCACCCTTGAGTGCGCCGTGGCGCCGAACGGCATCCAGTGTGTAGTGAGAGCAGCTGGGCGTGAAACGGCAACTCGGAGGCAGACCCGGGGAGATGCATAGCTGATAGATGCGGATCAGGGCGATCAGGAGCAGGGTCAGTGGCGCAAGCAGCCAGCCGAGGAGGGACGTGGGCCGCACCGCGCCGCCTATCACAGCGCCGTTACCCATGCGACGAGCTCCGCGTGCAGCTCATCGAACGTCGCCGAGTATGCGTCCTTCCGCGCCCGGATGATGAGATCACGATCACCTTGCCGGCCCTGAATCTCCCGGCGCCAGATTTCGCTGAGGCGGCGCCGCAAACGATTGCGGGCCACCGCGGAGGACTGGAACCGGGGTACGATCAGTCCCATCCGTGCGTGGCCCGCCGTATTGTTCAGCCAGACAAATTCCAGCAACTTCGACCGCCGACGCCGACCTGCCGTAAGACACCGCATCCGCTCAGCCTGAGCCGCGAGGCGGCGCGACCGGGGACGCTCCTGTGAGCCAGCCGTCAGCGGGTCCCGTGCTTGGAGCCGATCGACACGACCAGCTGCTTGCGACCCTTCTTGCGCCGACGCGACAATGTCGCCCGCCCCCACCGGTTCTCCATCCGGGCGCGGAAACCGTGCTTGGCGATGCGGCGCTTGTTGCGCG
>JBDTTN010000515.1:0-2707 GCA_039930625.1 Gemmatimonadota bacterium
TGCAGAGCAGCACCGCACCACCACCCACCTCCTGCGACTGCTGCATCTGCTGCACCGTGTGCCGCTGGGTGACATGCCCGATCTCATGCCCCAGTACACCCGCCACTTCGCTCATGTTCTGGGCCCGCTCGATCAGGCCGCGATTGATGTAGATCCAGCCGCCGGGGAGCGCAAAGGCGTTCACTTCCTTGCTGTCGACGACGGTGAAGTGCCACACCAGACCGCGGGTGTCGGTGACCCGGGCGAGCTGATTGCCCAGGGTATTGATATAGCTCACAACGGCCGCATCGTGGACCAGCGGGAGCATCGTGTCGATCTGCGCGGCGGTCGAGGCGCCCAGATCGACCTCCTGCTGCTGGGAGACGGCGCAGGAGGCCAGTACGGCTAGTGTAAGGCACGCGGGCAGCCGGCGAATGGCGTTCCGGGTGATCGAGGCATGGTCGAGCTTCATGGTCAACTTCCTTCGGTGACGAATTGCAGCCAGGTACTTCACGGTGTACTCCGAGAACATACCTGCGTGGCTGCAAATCGTCTTCACTCTTTCGGACTAGCTCGAAGGAGGCGTGACGACGCCCGGCGGCTACAACCCCCCGACGAAGGTGGCCAGCGCCGTCTGATCGGCTGGGCTCAGGGTGGCGAACCGGTCTCGGGCGGCCGATCCCTCGCCGCCGTGACGCTGAATGGCCTCGGGAATCGTGCTCGCGAGCCCGTCATGCATGAACATGTCCAGGAACTGCATTCCCATGAGCGGCTGGGTGCGGAACTCCTCGGGCCGGGCGACGCCGTTGCAGATGTCGGCCTCCGCGGGGCCCATGTCGTGGAGCAGCAGGTCGGTGTAGGCGCGGATCCGCTGCCGGCTCAAGGCACGGACGGAATTGAAGTCCGTCTGGAGCACAGGGAGGTGGCAGTTGGCGCAGCCGATCTGCACGAAAAGCTGGCCTCCCAGCCGGCTCTCCGGCGTCGCGGCCACCGGCGCCACCGGCGACAGGAAGCGCACGAAGGCATCCGCGGCGGCGAGCGAGGCCGCATCAACCTCGGGCTCCGGCGCGGGATCGATGCCCGGCTGAAATGGCGTCCCCGCGATCGTTCCCTCGAAGGGATTGAAGCGGTTCGTCACTCCCATCTCATTGAAGAAGGCACCGGCGTTGAACTCGGTGAGCGACGCCACGCTGGCCTTCCGCCCGAAGCGTCCGACGTGGCCATTCGCCAGGATGGCGGCTCGGCCATGCACTCCGTCGGGATAGCGGACCCTGGCCAGCGCCCGGATGGTGCGATCGCCGACGGCATCGAGCAGACCCAGCCCGAAGATGAGCGGCGTAGTCCTGAAGGCGGTGGCGGTGGCGCCGGCAGGGGTCGGTTCCTTCAGGATCCCCAGCGCCTCCAGCAACGGGGTCGCGTGCTGCTGCACCACGGGGCCACCGGTGGGGCCAAGGGTGTTGCAGCTCTGGCCCGGGTGGTAGGCGGCGACGTGCACCTCCGACGAATCGCCGTAGCCACCGAGTGCGGGATCGTCATGGCAGGCGGCGCAGGAGTTGGAATTGAAGAGCGGGCCGAGCCCGGTTGCTTCGGTGAACGGTGTGGCGAAGACGGCCATGCCACGATTGAACAGTTGCCTCTCCCGGGGAGACAGGCCGAAGACCGGCTGGCCGGGAGCGGCCGTCATTACCGCCGCGGTGTCGCCACCGGCGACCGGATCGGTCAGGGCGCTCCCGGTCTTGTCGCTGGGAGAGCAGGCGGCGAGCGACAGGCCCGTCGCGAGGGGGAAGAAGTACAGGACTCGACGCATGGATGCCTCCCTGAGTTAGGCGCTGACAGCTACTCCCCGGCTCACCTGAGTCGTGGCGTTGACATATGGGTTGGCACCGCAATCGCCGGAAACGATCGCAGATCGACCTCGCCCCTCGGCGTGTCGCAGCCGCAGGCGCCGGTCGGTGCTTGTCATGGGGCCAGGGGCGCGGTGGATGAGGGATCCACGGCGGAGCGGCTCCGGTCGAAGGACCGATTTGCAGTCAGTAATGCTGCCGAGGAGGGTGGCAGCGCCCCGTCTTACAGTGACAGTGAGGTTAGGGCATTGCGGCGATCGCTGCGGCGACGCAGGTCACCGGATTCCGGGTCGGAATCGATTGAGGAGTGAACAGCCAGTAGTGAAGACTGCCAGGCCCTGAGTACTGCAGCATGATGGAGCATTCGATGGGATCGCGGCATGGCGGCGGGAGCGTGAGGCCCCGCCCTGCTAGATTACCTCGTGACCGTTCGGCAGGCAGTAACGATTCAACCGAGAAAGCAATTTATGACCACGACCGAATCCCAGGCCGGTGCGCGAACCACCGGATCCCCGTCCCGCATCCCGAGCCGCGGCTACGCGGCGGCCAGCGCCAAGACCCCTCTCGCCGCATTCGCCTTTGAGCGCCGCGCGCCCGGCCCGAAGGATGTGCATATCGAAATTCTCTTCTGCGGCGTCTGTCACTCCGATCTGCACCAGGTCAAAGATGAGTGGGGCGGATCAACCTTTCCGATGGTACCCGGCCACGAAATCATCGGGCGGGTGAAGCAGGTGGGCGCGCGGGTCACGAAGTTCAAGGTGGGCGACATCGCCGGGGTCGGCTGCATGGTCGATTCCTGCCGTACCTGCCCCGACTGCAGGGTGGGACTGGAACAGTTCTGCCAGGGCACGCTCACCTTCACCTATAACAGTCCCGACCCCATC
>JBDTTN010000516.1:0-2700 GCA_039930625.1 Gemmatimonadota bacterium
CCCATCTTGCCGCGAGGCTCATGGGCGCTGGCGCTCCGAACCCACACCCCGACGGCGACGGATCGCACGCCGGGGAGGAGTTCGGTCAGAATGGTCAGGCCGTTCGGGGCGACGGTCTTGAAGAGGCCCTGATCGAGGCGGATCGTCTCCACGGGCGCCTGACCCTACTCCTTCGGGATCAGGGCCTTCCGAGACAGCTTCATGCGGCCCTTCTCGTCCACCTCGAGCAGCTTGACCTTCACGACATCGCCCTTCTTGACGACGTCTTCGGTCTTCTCGGTGCGGCCGTGCTGGAGCTCGCTGATGTGGAGCAGGCCTTCCACGCCGGGCATGATCTCGACAAAGGCGCCGAACGCGGTCGTGCTCTTTACCGGGCCCTCGTAGATCTTGCCGACTTCCGGCTCGGCGATCATCGAGGAGATCATCTGGCGGGCCTTCTCTCCCGCCTCGCCGCCGACGGCGGCGATGGTGATCAGGCCGGTGTCGTCGATGCTGATCTTGGCGCCGGTGGCTTCCTGGATGCCGCGAATCGTCTTGCCCTTCGGGCCGATGACGTCCCCGATCTTGGACGGGTTGATCATCATCGTGATGATCCGCGGCGCATACTTGGACATCTCCGGGCGCGCGGTCTCAAGCGCCTTGGCCATCTCCTTCAGGATGTGCAGGCGTCCCTTGCGGGCATTCTCCAGCGCCTGTTCCATGATCTTCAGGTCCATGCCCTCGATCTTGATGTCCATCTGGATCGAGGTGATGCCGTTGGTGGTCCCGGCCACCTTGAAGTCCATGTCACCGAGCGCATCCTCGGAGCCGAGGATGTCGGTGAGGATGGCGACCTTCTTGCCTTCCTTGATCAGCCCCATCGCGACGCCGGCGCAGGCGGCCTTCATCGGCACACCGGCATCCATCAGCGCCAGAGAGCCGCCGCAGACCGTCGCCATCGACGATGATCCGTTGGATTCGAGGATCTCCGACACGATGCGCACGGTGTACGGGAACTTCTCGTAGTCCGGCAGCAGCGGCTGCAGCGCGCGTTCCGCCAGGGCGCCGTGGCCGATCTCGCGCCGGCTGGTGCCGCGCATCGGCTTCACTTCCCCAGTCGAGTACGGCGGGAAGTTGTAGTGCAGCATGAAGGACTTGGTGGACTCCGCCGCGGTGTCGATGCTGTCGATCCGCTGCTCGTCGTCCTGGGTGCCGAGGGTCACCGCGACCAGCGCCTGGGTCTCGCCGCGCTGGAACAGCGCCGAGCCGTGGGTGCGGGGCAGCAGGCCCGCCTCGATGCTGATCGGGCGAATGGTGTCGCAGTCGCGGCCGTCCACCCGCTCACCCTTATCAAGCACCTGGGCCCGCATCACCTTGTACTCGATATCCTCGAGCAATCCGGAGATCTGCTTGCCCGCGTCGGGATACGCCTCGGCCAGCGCCTCCTTCACCTTCTTCTTGAGCAGTTCGCAGTTGGCGGCACGCGCGTGCTTGTCCTTGGCGTTGATCGCCTTGGCGTAGTCCGCCTCCGCCAGCTCCTTCACCTTTTTCACCAGCTTGGCGTCCGGCTCGTCCTTGACCCACTCGATCTTGGGCTTCTTCACCTTGGCGACGACCTTGTCGGCGTGGCCGAGGATCTCTTTGAGACCCTTCTGCGCCACCTTGAGCGCCTCGAGCACTTCGGACTCGGAAATCTCCAGGGCGCCGCCCTCAACCATCATGATCGAATCGGCGCTGCCGCTCACCGTAATGTCGAGCGAGGAGAACTCGAGCTGCTGGAAGGTGGGGTTCAGGATCCAGTTGCCGTCCACCCGGCCGACGCGGACCGCCGCGATCGGGCCGTTCCACGGCACCGTCGAAGCCGACAACGCGATCGAAGCCGCCACCACGCCGAGCACATCGGCGTCGTTCTCCTGGTCAGCCGAGACCACGGTGACGAAGACCTGGACTTCGTTCTTGAAGCCCTCGGGGAAGAGTGGCCGGATGGACCGGTCGATCACCCGCGAGGCGAGGATCTCCTTGTCGCTCGGGCGACCTTCGCGCTTGAGAAACCCGCCCGGAATCTTGCCCGCGGCGTAGGTCTTTTCGCGATACTCGACCGTGAGCGGGAAGAACGGCAGCGAGGACTGATTCGGGGAGACGGTGATGGCGGCGAGGACCGCGGTGTCACCGAACTGGAGGTAGGCCGATCCGGAGGCCTGCTTGGCGAAACGGCCGGACTCAAGAATGAGCGGGCGGCCGGCGAACTGCGTCTCGATGCGGTGTACGGTCACGACCTGTTCCTGTCTCTGGGGCCCCAATAGGTTGAAGGGCGTCCCGGCCGCGTTGGCTGAGACGCCCTGGCTCGTGCGGGCTGGTTAGTGCCGAAGCCCGAGCTGATCGATCAACGACCGGTATGTCGCCAGGTCGTTCTGCTTCAGATAATTGAGCAACCGACGGCGGGTTCCCACCATCTTGAGGAGACCACGGCGGCCGTGGTGGTCCTTGGCGTGGGTCCGGAAATGGTCGGTGAGCGAGTTGATCCGCTCAGTCAGGAGAGAGATCTGGACCTTGGCCGAACCGGTGTCGGTCTCGTGCAACCGCTGCTTGGCGATGATCGCCTGCTTGTCAAAACCCATGCTGCGTGTATCCTCTTTGGCACGTGCGGTGGGGCATGCCCCGCGAATCGTAATCGTCGATAGCACAACAAACTAACCCACGCCTCCCCCTCGGGCAACCCCG
>JBDTTN010000517.1:0-2700 GCA_039930625.1 Gemmatimonadota bacterium
GCTTCCCCGCCAGATGAATCCCGCCCGTCGCCGGGTCGAGCGGGATGTCCCGCATCCGGATGCGCGGTTCCTCGCCGAGCTTGGCACGCAGCATCCGGTGTAGCGGACCGTCATGGAAGAGCAGGCCGCCGTTGGCCGCGACATCCACCGGCGCGCGTTCGTCGGCACCGAAGTGCGGCAAGAGCCTGGTCACCAGCGCGGCCAGCTCGCGGGCGGCGTAGTCCATGATCCCCGCGGCGACGGTGTCTCCCTGCTGCGCCGCTTCAAAGACCGATGGTGCCAGCGCCGCGACCTCGGGCAGCCCGGCGGCGGCGGCCCAGCGGACCAATCCCTCCATCGTCTGGCCCCGCGTCACCCGCAGCAGCAGCGCGGTGAGTTCGGTGCGCGGGCTCCGGCCGTCGGCGGCTCGGCCCACCGCCCCCAGTGCCGCTCGGCCGATCGCGTAGCCGCTGCCTTCGTCTCCCATCTGCCAGCCGAAGCCGCCGGAGCGATGCAGCCGCCCGTGCGGATCCCGCGCCACCCCCATGCTGCCGGTTCCGGCGGTCACCACGATGCCCGGCTGGTCCCCGAAGGCGGCGGCCAGCGCGATCTCGGTATCGCCGACGACGATGATCCGCTCCGCGATCGCTTCGGCGCGGAGCGCCTCACGCAGCTCGTTGCGCTCCTCGTCACGGCCCGCACCCGCGACGCCGGCGACGATCACATCCGCCCGCAGCTTGCCGAACTCGGCCAGCGCACGACGGGCCACTTCTCCGATGGTGGTGGCGCAGGCGATGCCCTTGCCGCTCCGCATCTTGGCGCCGCCGCCGGTCGCCCGGGCGCGAATTGTCTCGTCCTCCGCCACGATGGCGACCGTCTTGGTTCCCCCGGCGTCGATGCCGACGATGATCCGATTCATGACCGTTTCTCCCGTTCCCGCCAGACCGCGCTCAGCGCCAGTCCAGTCATCACTGTGATGCCGCTTCCGAGCGGCACATACCAGGGCCACGCCAGCTTCGACTTGGTCAGGAAGAGTGTGAGCATCACCGCCACCGCGACGGCGATGCCGCTGATAACATGGCGCCCGGCGACGCGCGCCGGGAGTCCGGCGAGGATGTAGGCGCCCAGCAGCCCGCCGTAGGTGATCGACGCGATCTGCAGCGCGAAGATGACCACCGGAGTCTTCCCGCCGCCGGCCACGACGAAGAATCCCAGCGCGGCGGCGGTGACCAGTACTCCCCAGAGGATCGACATCAGCTTGCCGACCTTCAGGAGCCGCGCTGGATCACGCTCCCCGGTGTAGGACGCGTAGATGTCGTGAGTCATCGAGGAGGCCAGGGCGCTGATCGCGGAGCTGTGGGTTCCCATCGTGGCGGCGAGGATCGCTGCGATCAGCAGGCCGGACAGGCCGGAGGGAAGGTGATCGACGATGAATCGCGGGAAGATCTGGTCCGCCGCCAGCTCCGCCGGCGCGAATCCGCCGGCCCAGATCGCAGTGCCGATCAGCATGAACAGGGTGAACTGGGCCAGGACCACCACGCCGGAGCCGACCAGCGCGCGCCGGGCATCGCGGAGCGATCCGCTGGCGAGCAGGCGCTGCACGATGACGTGATCGGTGCCGTGTGAGGCGGCGGTGAGCATCCCGCCGCCGATGATCCCGCCGAACAGAGTGTACGGCACGGTGAAGTCGAGACGCAACTCGATCAGTTTGAGCTTCCCTGCGGCGCCCGCCGCCGCCATCGCCGGCCCGATGCCGCCGGCGAGCCGATAGGCGATCGCCAGCGCCGCGAGCCCGGCCGTCACATACACGCACCACTGCACCACATCGGTCCACACCACGGCCTTGAGCCCGCCGTGCCAGGTGTACACCATCGTCACGACGCTCATGACCAGAATGGAGAGGGGAATGCTCCAGCCGGTGATGAGCGCCAGCGGGACCGCGCTGGCGTAGACCCGCACGCCGTCGGCCAGCATGCGGGTCACCAGGAAGATGAGCGAGGTGAGCCGCCTGGTTGTTGGGCCGAACCTCGACTCCAGCCGCACGTAGGCGGTCTCCTGTTCGCCCTCGAAATAGCCCGGCAGCAGCCACCACGCGACGACCAGCCGGCCGATCAAGTAGCCGAGTGGGAGTTGCAGGAAGGTGAGGTCGCCCAGCGCCGCGATGGACGGCACCGAGATGACGGTGAGCGCGGAGGTCTCGGTGGCGACGATCGAGAGGAGGATGGCCCACGCGGGGAGGTCACGCGCGCCGAGGAAGTAGTCGCCCGCGGTCTGCTGCCGCCGGGAGACCCACATGCCCACGCCCAGCGTCAGGGCGAAGTAGCCGAGAATGACGCCGAGATCGAGGGTGGACATGGCTGGATACACGTAGGGGGCGGGTCTTAGACCCGCCCCCCGGACTGCCGCGCCCTGTTGCTCAGGCGGTGAACGAAGATCCGCAGCCGCATCCGCCGGTCGCGTTCGGATTATTGAAGGTGAATCCCGACCCCTGCATCGAGGTGGTGTAGTCCACCGTGATACCATTCAAATACTGCATGCTGAACCCGTCCATGAAGATCCGGGTGCGGTTGATTTCCATCACCACGTCGTCCTCGAGGGCCCGCTCTTCGATGTTGAGGCTGTACTTGAATCCGGAACAGCCGCCCGGAAGCACGCTCACCCGGAGGCCGGCGGTTTCGACCGGCACCGCTTCGGCAGCAATGAACTTCTGCACCTCTTCCG
>JBDTTN010000518.1:0-2696 GCA_039930625.1 Gemmatimonadota bacterium
ATCTCCCCCGGAACCCTGCGCTGGATTCTCTTCGGCATCACCACACCGGTTGTCTTCTGGGCCGGGCGTCACTTCTACACCCGCGCGTGGGCCGCCTTCCGGCACCACTCCGCCGATATGAATACTTTGGTCGCCGTCGGAACCGGTGCCGCCTTTCTTTTCAGCACTGCCACAACCATCGCGCCTGGCTGGTTCCTCGCGCGCGGCGTGCCTCCGGACGTCTATTACGAGGCGGTCATCTGGATCACCGGCTTCATCCTCCTCGGCAACATGCTGGAGGCCCGCGCCAAGGGGCGCACCTCTGGAGCGATACGCCGACTGATGGGCCTGCGTCCGGCGACGGCGTGGGTGCGACGCGGTGATCAGGACGTCGAACTTCCACTCGCGCAGGTGGTGGTAGGCGACGAGGTCCTCGTGCGGCCCGGAACCAGGGTGCCCGTCGATGGCGAGGTGATCGACGGGACCAGCGCCGTGGATGAATCGATGCTCACGGGCGAGCCGCTTCCAGTCGTCAAGCGGGCCGGTGCGCCGGTGGTGGGCGCCACGGTCAACGGCGCCGGCGCCCTCCGGGTGCGGGCGATCCGGGTTGGGCGCGACACCGTGCTGTCACGAATCATTCGCCTGGTCCGGGAAGCACAGGCGACTCGTGCACCGGTGCAGCATCTGGCGGACCGCGTCTCGAGCATCTTCGTCCCGGTCGTGCTGTCACTCGCAGTCGCGACCTTCGTGCTCTGGTTCGACTTTGGTCCGGAACCCGCGGGGCTCAACGCCCTGGTCTTCTCGGTCACCGTGCTCGTGATCGCCTGCCCCTGCGCCATGGGCCTCGCCGTTCCCACTGCGGTCATGGTCGCCACCGGCCGGGGCGCCGAGGTGGGCGTGCTGATCAAGGGCGGTGCGGCGCTGCAGCGGGCCGGTGAAACCCAGGTCGTCGTGCTCGACAAGACCGGCACGATCACCCAGGGAAAGCCGGTGGTCACCGAGGTCATTGGGACCGGCAACGGCAGTCAAGTCGACACCACCCACGAGCTGCTTCGGCTTGCCGGGGCCCTCGAGCACCTGAGCGAACATCCCCTCGCCGCCGCGATTGTCCAGGCGGGATCCGAAGCCAGCCTGACACTGCCTGCCGCGGAGTCTTTCGAGGTGCTGCCTGGAGAGGGCGTGACCGGAAGGGTGGAGGGCCACGTCGTCGCGGTCGGCAATCACCGGCTGCTCCACCGGCTCGGGGTCGACACCGCCGGATTTGCGGCCGCATCGGATCGCCTCGCGGAGAGCGGTGCGACGATCGCCTTTGTGGCGGTGGACGGCAAGACGGCCGGCATTATTGCCGTGGCGGACCCGATCAGGCCCACCAGTCACGCGGCAATCGCCCGGCTCAAGGCGATGGGTCTCGAGGTCGTCATGCTGACCGGGGATCAGCGGCGCACCGCCGATGCGGTCGGACGGTCCGTGGGCGTGGACCGCGTGGTGGCTGAGGTGCTGCCTGACCAGAAGCTCGCGGAGATCCGGCGGCTGCAGGCAGGCCACCGCGTGGTGACCATGGTCGGCGACGGGCTCAACGACGCCCCGGCCCTCGCCAGCGCCGACCTCGGCATCGCGATGGGCACCGGCACCGACGTCGCCATGGAGGCTGGACAGATCACCCTGATGCACGGCGACCTCAATGGCGTGGCGACCGCGATCGAGCTCAGCCGCGGCACCATGCGGGTCATTCGCCAGAATCTGTTCTGGGCCTTCGGATACAACGTGCTGGGCATCCCCATCGCCGCCGGCGTGCTCTATCCGCTCATCGGACTGCGGCTTTCGCCCGGAATGGCGGCCGCGGCGATGGCAGTCAGCAGCGTCAGCGTCGTCACCAACAGCCTGCGGCTGCGCCGGGCAGGGGTGGTGCCGCGTGCTTCGCGCTGATCATCCGTGCGCCGGCCTGGCGCCTTCCCTCTCGTGGGGAGGGCCCCGCTGGCCGCTCGCCTTCCCCGAGGAATTCCCATGACCGAATCTCCCGCTCATCACGCCCCATGCGCCTGCGGCACTGCCGATGCCGGCGCCGAGCGACATGCCCTCGCCGTCGACCCGGAGATCAAGGCAGGGGTGCTGACCCGCCTCCGCCGCATCGAGGGACAGGTGCGCGGGCTGCAGAAGATGGTGGAGGAAGAACGCTACTGCACCGATGTGATCACCCAGGTGAACTCGGTTCAGGAGGCGCTCCGCGGAGTCGGCAGGGAGCTGCTCCGCAATCACCTGAAGCACTGCGCCTCTGCCGCGATCCGGGCGGATGACCCGGCGGCGGCAGAGGCGGTCTATGACGAGCTCATCGAACTGATGTTCCGCGGAGTCCGGTAGCCACGGTCCGCGCCTTCTGTCAGGCGCGCGACTCTTCAGCCCGGCGGTCCCGGAACTCCAGGGCCGCCTGGTATTCGGCGATCAGCCGCTGCATCATCGCCTCCCGCCGCCGGTACAGCCGCTTCAGCGGGCGCGGCGCATGCCGTGCCAGCGCATACGCGGTGAGCAGCGGCAGCGCGACCGAGTTGTCCATGTAGACCACCACGGTACCCGGCAGCTGATCGGGATCGATCTTGCCCCAGCTCACCGCCTCATTTGGCGTCGCTCCCGACAGCCCGCCCGTGTCGGGCCGCGCATCGGTCATCTGCAGGAAGAAGTCGTGTCCCCGCTCGTCGATGCCCAGAACCTCCTGAATCTGC
>JBDTTN010000519.1:0-2696 GCA_039930625.1 Gemmatimonadota bacterium
CTCAGGCACCTGAAGGCTTCACTCCGTGTTGGAACAGATCGATTATCGCGCCCGCGACGCGCTTCAGCTCGGCGTGGGATCGGCGCGCCGGCGCACCTCGGCCAGCGCGAGCACGATGGACTCGCGGGACTGCAGCAGATCCGCCACAATCGCTTCCGAACTCCGCCGAGTGCGGGCCGCGCCAGACTCCTCCGGCTCCAGATAGGGCCACAGCCGCTCGCGTACCGCCGAGGGAATAACCCGCTCCAGATACTCAAGCGCGGTCCCGCGGAGATGCCGGTCCTCGGTATGCAGGCTGTGGAAGGCCAGGCGCAGCGGCTCGCGCGGCAGGATCAGCGCCAGCAGCGTGAATACATGTTCGAGGCTCCGATCGGCGCGGTCGCGGAGCAGTGCGATCTCCATCGGCGCCTCGGCGTCGTCCGCGGCATCGATGAGCTGGCGGCTCTCCCAGACCCCCCGCCCGACCGCGACCTCGGCGAGCACCGACTGCAGCACCCGCTCGCGATCGATCGCGAGCTCCGGCTGAGCTGCCGACTGCCGGTATATCGCCCGCCCTGCCAGATAGCGTACCTCGAAGCGTCGGTCACCGAGCGCGCGCAGCAATGCGTCGAACACCTCGGGCGAGGGGCACTCTGCCAGCACCCGCACCACCCGCCGGCGAATGGCGAAATCCTCCTCGGGATCCAGCAGATGGCGGATGAGAGTCTCCTGAACCGCAGGCGCCACCGCCGCCAGCGCCGTGATGGCCGCGCGCGCCACCGGATCCCACGCCAGCAGCCCGATCGCTGCGTCGACCAGTGCCGCGCTGAGCGGGCCCGACTTCAGCGCCTCCTCCACCCTCGGCACGTCGCGGGAATGCAGCGCGGCGAGGCGGCCCTCCGCGGAGTCTGGTGCCGGCGCCGCGGCGGCCGGCGCGGGCGGCTCGACCGCTCGCTGACGGAACTGCCCCAGGTCAAACCCGCCCACCGTCTGCAGCAGTGTGGCGGAATCACCGTTGCTGACGAGCGGCAGTTGATCGGCCCGAAACGCCAGGCTGCGCGCCAGCGCCGCGGGGTAGCCGATGTGCAGCCGCCGGGTGATGAGCAGGGTGCCTAACGCGACCGCGATGGTCAAGCCGAGCACCGGGCCCACCGCGGGGCCGACGGCGAGCAGCAGGGCGGCCTGGACCAGGACCCCTCCGGCCATGTCGCCCAGCCGGGTGGCCCCGACATCCACCAGCAGCTTGGTCGCCCGCTTCTCGGAGGGGGGTACCGGCGTGAAGAGCAATTCGTACGCGCCGCGAAAGAGCGAGTTGCGCAGCACGATCTCGGTGCCGCGCGCCACCAGCAGCGGCGCCAGTCCGGGCAGCAGCAGGCCTCCGAACGCGCCGATCGATACCCCGGCGGGGAGCAGCGCGGCGCTCTTTGCATAGCCGAGTCGGGCGAGGGCGGCACGCAGCAGCGTCGACTGCAGCAGGATGCCGAGCAGCGCGGTGACGGTATAGAACAGCGCGAAGAACCGGAGCAGCTCCTGACCGCTCGGCGCCGTGGCAAAGAGGCGCGCCTTGAAGGCCCAGTCGAGCATGCCTTCGATCATCGTGGTGAGAATAACCAGCCCGACCAGCAGCCGGAGATATGCGGAGTTCCGAAACGCCTCACGGGCGCGGGTGACCGGTTGGCCGGGTTCGTGCCTGGGTTCTCCGTCGCGATCGCCGCCGCTGGGGCGGACTCCCAGCACCAGGACGGCGGCCACCAGATGCAGCAGTGCCAGCACCGGTAGAATCCCGGTAAGGGAGAGCGCCGCACCCAGTGGGGCGGCGAGCAATCCCCCTGCCAGACCGCCGATCGATGCACCGGTGGTGATCCGGCCGATCGTGGCCCGGGCGGCGCGGGGATCGAACCGGTCGGTGACCATCGCCCAGAAACCGGAGACCAGCAGCGCACCGAGCGCGCTGAAGTGCAGGTAGAAGAGCACCACGGCGGTCGCGCGGAAGCGCTGCGCCAGCGCCGCCTCCACGAGCAGGAGCAGCGCACTCACTCCGAAGAGCGGCGGCACCACGCGCGCGGGCCCGAGTCGAGCCATGACGCGTGAGACCGCGATGGTGAGCAGGGCCGAAAGCAGCGCGGCCGCGATGACCATCCGCGGCAGCGTCATCACATCGTAGGTGGAGAGATAGAGCGCGTCCCGGGTGGCCTTCCCTGCGAGCTGAAAGGCGACCATCGCGGCGCTGGCGGCGGTTGCCGCGCGGATGGCGGAGCGGTCGGCAGGGGTCGTCGCCACGGCTTAGAAGCCGAAGCCAGCCTGAAAATAGAGTCGGGTTCGCTCGTCACTCGTCGCGAGCGAGGCGGAAATCGTATTGGACCGGTCCAGAAAGGCGAGCCAGACGCCACCGCCGAAGGCGCTGTGCCACTTGGAGGAGGATTCACCCTCCAGGAACACTCTGCCCGCATCGGCCAGTCCGAGGATCCCGACATCTGCCGGGACAACAAGCGTCGTGCGGAAGAGCGCCAGGCGTAATTCGGCGGTGCCGTAGGCCGAGGCATCGCCGGCGTAACGATTCTCCCGTCCCAGCCGGACCGTCCCCGGTCCGCCGATGAATGCCGACTCAAAGAACGGATAGCTCCCCCAGATGCGCTTGCCCCCCGCGCGGAGTGCGAGCGTCGGGTCGAGCGGCGCCGGCGGACTGAGCAGTAGTGTCGCCTCGGCGTGCGCCTCGC
>JBDTTN010000520.1:0-2693 GCA_039930625.1 Gemmatimonadota bacterium
GTTGTGAGTTTCTCACGACAACGGGCCCTGCAGGGCCCTCTGAACCTCAGCGCCGATGCCCAGAATGGGGCGCCCAGGTTCAACTACTTGTAGAAGCCGGGTACCTTCTCCTACGGCTTTGCGATCAGGGGGTCACCGGTTGAGCTGCGCTCGTGCTCGCTCCGCTCGTCAGCCTGCGGCCGCTGCGCGGCCTCGGTTGCCTTCGGCTCGATCCCGGTGAGCTCCATGGTCCGCAGATGACGTAGCTGGGACGGCCGAGAACGCAAATGATTCCGCAAATAGCCCCCCGTCGGTCACGACGCGCGGGGCTTTGATGTGCCTGGCGACTTGAACGGGTTAGTCCCGACGAAACGATCCTCACTCCACGTGGTGTGCGGTCTGTCGCCGTCGCCGGAATCCCGCGATGCCCGCGAGTTCGGTGGCGAGCAGCGCGAGCGACCCCGGCTCCGGCCTGACCGTGATCGCCTGCGGGCTGTAAAGGTGGTTGCCGACGTCGTCGATCACCACGTCGCCGGCGTTGATGGTGGTCGGCACCGTGAACGTGAATCCGACCCACCCGGTGGAGCCGCGCTGGGGGCAGGTCTGGAGGTAGCCCTCCCCGCCCGGCATACCCAAATCACAATCCGGGATCGGGAGGGTGTTCTCACACCCGACGATGCCGGAGTTCCGGAAGCAGCCGTCGAACATCCAGTGATACTTGCCCTGACCATCCTGTGGCCCGAGTCCGTTGCTGAAGTCGAGTCCGCTCTGCGGGTCGGGGCCAATCTGCCCCACGCGGCCCAACGCCCCGAACTGCTCAGTAAGGATGGGGCTATCGACGTAGCCCGTGCCCCACTGGCCGGCGAGCCGCTCCTGGATCTGCCAGTGATTCACGATCGCATCGCCGGCCATGAGGTTTCGGATCCGGATCTCGCCATAGGTCCCACCGCCGGCCAGCGAACGCGTGAGCACCTGGACGCTCGCACAGGTCATGGACGCGCCGCCCTGGCACTGGCTCGAGTAGTCGACGTAGCAGCAGGTGCCGCCGGCATGGAGCGGAGCGGCACCGAGAAACGGGAGAAACCCCATCGGGGCCAGGATTCGCATGTCTCCTCGTGGCAGCGAAGGTAGCTCTCCGGCCCGCGGCATCGGGCGTGTCGGCGGAAGCAGAGTCGCGATCAGTGATTCAAACCTGGGTCCATTCTGCGTGAGGGGTGTGACGATGCAGGTGCGATGGGGTCGGCGCTCGGTCTCTGACTGCAGAACCGCAGATGTTGCCGCAGATGGATCCGCAGATGGTTGGGAGATGACTAGGCCCCAACGCGATTCCCGCGCTCGGGCCTTGTGCTCACGGATCCGGTGTCGTCCCCGGCGCGGCTGAGGCCCCGACCTCCGTTGTCAAACCCACCGGGGCGCCGGCATTCCCCCCAGACCAGCGCCCGCGCTCTAGTGCGGAACCGCGCCCGCTTTCTCCTCGACGGTCATGAGGGCCGCCTCGGGCGAGAGTTGCTGCCCCTCCCGATTGACGCAGTGAATGTCCAGTGCCGCGTCGGAGGGCGGCTGTGCCAGACCCGGGCGCACGGCGTCACGACCCCATGCCAGGCGTGAGCCTGGCAGCAGTGCGCTGCGCAGAAGGAATCGCGGGATCGAAGGACTAGTGCTTAAGGCGTACTTCCTGCGCGTGGCAGCCTCGAGTCGAGAGTCGTAGCTTGCGGGCGCCCGCCGCGGAACTAGCTTCCGTCGAGAGGGACAAGAGAGGCCAGAAGCCACCTTGGCGAACGAGTAATTGGCTCGTCGGTCGAAGGCGCGACGGGGATCAGCAGGACGATCCCGCGCGCCTTTTTGAGTTCTCGACCCGTCGCGATCCAGGACCATTCCGGGCAGATGCCCCCATGAAGCCCACTCAGCAATTGATCCTGTCGCCTCGGACACACCCTCCATCGAGGCTCTTGCGGCGCTAGGGACGATTAACACAATTCCGGAGGAGACCTTGCACGCCTTTGCGGATCATGGGCTGCTACGCGGCGTGATGGCCGTGGACGGTGGCGATACGGAAGCGACGCTCGCCGGATTCCGGCGGATCGGCGTGGATGATGCGGCGGAAGCGGTCCAGCTCCAGCGCGAAGGTCCCGCCGCATTCGCGCGGTCGTGGCGTGACCTGCTGAAGCGTATCACCACGAAGAGCGCCAGACTCGAGACGACCGCGCTCCCCGCGGCGACTCCGACATGAAGCGCCAACCAGCGGGCGGCGAAGGCCCGGAGGACGTCATGGCGGCCACGGCGGAAACCCTCGACCAACTCTGCATCAACACCATCCGCGTGCTCAGCATCGATGCCGTGGAGCGGGCCGCATCAGGGCATCCCGGAATGCCGATGGGGGCCGCGCCGATGGCTTACGTCCTGTGGACCCGCCACCTTCGGCATGACCCCGCCGACCCGACCTGGATCGATCGCGATCGCTTCGTGCTGTCGGCAGGGCACGGCAGCATGCTGCTGTACAGCCTCCTCCATTTGACCGGGTATGACCTCACTCTCGACGACCTCAGGGAATTCCGGCGCCTTGGCAGCCGGACGCCCGGTCACCCCGAAAGGGGAAAGAGTGCCGGCATCGAGGTGACCACCGGGCCGCTCGGCCAGGGGTTCGCCAATGCGGTCGGGATGGCCATGACCGAACGCTGGCTGGCCGCCACGTTCAACCGGCCGGCGCATACGAT
>JBDTTN010000521.1:0-2690 GCA_039930625.1 Gemmatimonadota bacterium
ATTCACGCGCTCTCCCAACTGAGCTACGCCCCCATTATATTAGCGCGCCCCGCTGACCCCCCGGGTGCGGGGAGCACGACAACCTACTTGGCCGCTGCTGGCGGTGTCAACTGGCGGGCGAACTTACGGCGTGATCGGAGGGGCGACGGCGGCGATGAAGAAGCGCACGGGGTCGGGCTCCAGGGGCCCGGAGGAGAAGCGCGCGAAGGCCAAGTCCAAATCGGCGCCGAAATCGCGGAAGGCCACGGCGGCGTCCCCGCCCGAGGCTCCGAAGCAGGAGCTCAAGCTCACCCCGGTGCAGCAGATCCTCATCGACAACCAGCCGACCCGGAAGCCGCGCAAGAGCAAGCGCGAAACCTCGAAGACCCTCGGCGTCTACGACGCCGACCGCGACATTCTCGACCAGTACCTCTACGAGGTGAGCCAGACACCGCTGCTCACCACGCCCCAGGAGATCGCCATCGCCAGGCTGGTGCGCCAGGGCGATCCCGAAGCCATGCAGGAGCTGGTCAAGCGCAATCTCCGTTTCGTCATCTCCGTGGCCAAGAAATACCAGAACCGCGGCCTGCAGCTCACCGATCTCATCGGTGAGGGCAACGTCGGCCTGCTCACCGCGGCCCGGAAGTTCGATCCCGACCAGGGCGTGAAGTTCATCTCCTACGCAGTGTGGTGGATTCGGCAGGCGATCCTCGCCTCACTGGCGCGGCAGGGCCGCACCGTGCGGGTGCCGCTCAATCGCACCGCAGACCTCTCGCGCATCGTCCGCACCGCCGAGACGCTCCGGCAGGAGCTGCGCCGCGAGCCGACCCCCGAAGAGATCGCCAAGTCCACCGGGCTCTCGCTGGAAGTGGTGCAGTCGCTCGCCGCGCTGAATACCAGCGAAGTGCGGCTCGATGCGCCGCTCGACCCCGATGGCGACCGCTCGGTCATCGATCGCTTCATCGCCGACGACCAGTCGGATGCCGAAGAGCAGGCGATGGACAAATTTCTCACCGCCGAGATCGAGGGCGCGCTCGCCACGCTCCCCGCCCGCGACGCCAAGGTGCTGCGGCTCTACTTCGGGCTCGATGGCGGTCGTGAACACACCCTCGAAGAGATCGGCGGTATGCTCGGCGTCACCCGCGAACGGGTGCGCCAGCTCCGCGACCGCGCGCTCAAGCGGTTGCGCGAGGGCGAGGTCGGCCGCGCATTAGCGAGCTTCGCCGCCTAGGACGAGCGACCCCCGTGGTCGCCCGGTCGTCTCTGCAGGGCAGCCCTATCGCATCGCCGCAGAGCCCCCTACCTTAGCCCCCGTGACTCACAATCTGGGCTCTCGCACAGGCTGGACCGGGGCCGTGGCCCGCGTCGGCCGGTGGGGCGTGGAATCCGGGAGGGCGCTGGCGGACGTGCGGACCTGGCTGCCGCATGTACTTCCGCAGATGCGCCGTCTCGGCGTCGATTCCGTCCCCATCGCGCTGTTCATCGCGACGTTCACCGGCATCGTCCTCTCCCTGCTCTCGAAATACATCTTCACCGGCGCCGTCCCGCTCTACTTCGTGGGCGCGCTGGTGGGGAAGACCATCATGATGGAGCTGGGTCCGGTGCTGACCGGACTCGCGCTCGCTGGCCGCGTCGGCGCGAACATCGCCGCCGAACTCGGCACCATGCGCGTGACGGAGCAGGTGGACGCGCTCGAGACTCTCGCCTACAACCCCAGAAGCTATCTCGTGGTGCCCCGAGTCATCGCGGGGATGCTCATGTTCCCCGTGGTGACCGCCATCGCCATCGCGCTCGGTGTCACCGCCGGGTGGTTCACCGCGATCAACCTGCTCGATCTCTCCTCCCTCGAATTCGTGAAGGGCCTCCGGCTGTTCTATCGCTTCAAGGACATCTGGTTCGGACTGGTCAAGGCGATGAGCTTCGGCGCGGCCGTCACTCTCGCCGGCTGCATTCAGGGCCTCACCACCCGCGGCGGTGCGGAAGGAGTGGGACGCAACACCACCCGCGCCGTGGTGATCGGCTGCGAAGCGATCCTGGTGCTCGACGCCTTCTGGGCGCTGGTGCTGCTGTGATCCGCTTCACCGAAGTGGACAAGGCCTTCGGCGACAAGGTGGTGCTGGCGGGGATGTCGCTGGATATTCCCGACGGCCAGACCACCGTGGTCATCGGCTTCTCCGGCACCGGCAAGAGCGTCGCGCTGAAGCACATCGTGGGGCTGCTGGTGCCTGACGCCGGCACGGTCGAGGTCGATGGCCAGATCGTGCGCGACCTCGATCCGAATGAACTCGACGCGATGCGCGGGCACATCGGCTACGTCTTCCAGTTCGCCGCGCTGTTCGATTCCATGTCGGTGTCCGACAACATTCGCCTCGGCCTGGCGCGCCGCGGACTCGATGAGGCCGAAATTCAGGAACGGATCCGGGAGAGCCTCCGCATGGTGGACCTCGCCGGGGCGGAGGAACGGTATCCCGCGGAACTCTCGGGCGGCATGCGGAAGCGGGTCGGCATCGCCCGGGCGATCGCGCTCCGGCCGCGCTACATTCTCTACGACGAACCGACCACCGGCCTCGATCCGGTTACCAGCGCCGTCATCGACGAACTGATGCTGCGTGCCCGCCAGGAGCTCGGCACCACCGCGGTCGTCGTCACCCACGATATGCGCAGCGCCTACACCGTCGGAGATCGCATCGCGATGCTGTACCAGGGACGCA
>JBDTTN010000522.1:0-2687 GCA_039930625.1 Gemmatimonadota bacterium
CACCTCGTACCGAGCGCATGACTCACCAGACGTCCACTTCGATCTCCGGCGCGGAAGTGATTCGTCGCGCCAAGCAGTTCTTCCAGGAGCGGGTGCCCGGCAGCGCCGCCTTCCCGGAGAAGGAAGGCCCCGCCTGGGTCACCTTCCGGGGCCAGGGAGGCGAGGAGATCGCGCTTGCGGTCACGGAGCTCTCCGGCGGGAGCCGGGTGCGCGCATCGACGCTCCTCTTTGATCAGGCGATCGGGCGTTTCTTCTCGACGCTCCCCTCGATGCCAGCGGGGGCAGCGTGAGCGCGCTCTCGATCCGGGTGATGGTCCAGGACGCGTGGGACCAGGTAGCGCTACAGCTGGCCCCCGCCACGACGGTGGCCGAGACCAAGCAGCGGGCGCTCGCCCTGACGCACACGGGAGGGAAGCCGGAGGAATTCCTGGTCAAGTTTCATGGCGCCGAGGTCTTCGATGAGAGCCGGAGTCTGGAGGATACCGGCGTGAGTACCAACGGTTCGCTGATCGTGATGCCGCGCCGGCGCCGGCCGGTGCGCTGAGCTCTTGGCCGATGACTGACGCCCCGGTGCGGGGCAGGGCGCTCACCTATTTCGCCGTCGGGTTTCTTCTCCTCGACGGCGTTCTGTTGCTGGGTGCCGGCGTCTGGGGACGGATGGTTCCGGCGATGCTCGGCGGGGCGCTGTGCCTCAGCCTCGCCGCAGCGGTGGTCTGGCTGTGGCGGCGGCACCAGCAGGCGGTGGCGGAACTCGCCGAGGCCAGGCGGGAAGTGCAGGAGGAGGCCCGCGCGCTGCGGGCTCTGCTGCAGGGAAGGCCGGAGGGTTGAGATGATCGTCCCCGTCTTCACCCACGGCGATTGTCTGCGCCACGATCCCGGCCCCGGTCATCCGGAGACACCGGAGCGGCTCCGCGCCGTGCTTGCCCGCCTCGCGGCGGATCCGCGGGCGGAGCTGCGTCAGGCAGGATCAGGTTTGCGCGACGACCTGCGTCTGGTTCACCCCGAGCAGCACCTGCTGCATCTGGAGGCGATCAGTCGCACCGGCGGAGGGGTGATCTCGCTGGATACCGTCGCGAACGATGCCTCCTGGGATGCCGTGCTGGGTGCGACCGGAGCGATCAGTGCCGCGCTCCGTCATGCCCATGAAGGGAAGTCGCACGCCTTTGCCGCGGTCCGGCCGCCGGGGCACCACGCCATGGCGCAGCGCGCGATGGGCTTCTGCCTCGTCAACAACGTCGTCGTCGCCGCGCGGCAGGCGCAGCGACTGGGGCGCGAGCGGGTGCTGATCATCGACTGGGACGTGCACCACGGCAACGGGACCCAGGCGCTGGTGGAAGCTGATCCCGCTGTGCGATACGTCTCGCTGCACCAGCATCCCTGGTATCCCGGGACCGGCATGGCGGAGGAGCGCGGCGTCGGCAACATCTTCAATGTGCCGCGCGGGCCCGGCGCCCCGGCCCGGTTGTACGTGGAGGATCTCTGGGCCGCCATCGCCGCGGCCGTGGCGCACTGGCCGCCGGAGCTCGTGCTGCTCTCCGCAGGGTACGATGCCATGGCCGGAGACCCGCTGGGCGGGTTCACGCTCGAGGCCGACGACTTTGCCCGCCTGACACTGCGACTCCGCGAGCAGCTGCCGGATGTGCCGGTGGTCGGAATGCTCGAGGGCGGCTACACCCCCGCGCGGATCGCCGACGGCGTGGTGGCGACGGTAGCCGCGCTGGGGTGACCCTACCTCCGCAGCCGGGTTCGCCGTATTTTCCGGGCTCTCCCGACCTTCCCCCGATCTGACCGGAGTCTCCATTGCCACAGTCTCTGCGCATGGAAGCCGAGATTCTCAATCTCCGCACCACGCATCCGTTCATCATCGCCCGTGGCGGGCAGAGTGATTACCGAACCGTCATGGTCCGGCTGGTGGACAGCGACGGTGTCGAGGGGTGGGGGGAGGCGGCGCCGGCACGCATCTACGGCGAGAGCACGGAAACGGTGCTGGCTGCGCTCCAGGCTTACGCCGAGCACCTGCCCTCCGACCCGTCGAACATCGAAGACATTGAGCGCCAGTGGGAAAAGGCGCTCGCGCTCAATCCCTCCGCGCGCTGCGCCCTCTCCAGCGCGCTGCACGACCTGGTGGGGAAGCGGCTCGGCGTTCCGGTGTACGAGCTGTGGGGGCTCAATCCGGCGCAGGCGCCCCGCTCGACCTTCACCATCGGCATAGATACCGCGGAGATGCTCCGGAAAAAGGTCTTCGAGGCGGAACAGTATCCGATCCTCAAGATCAAGCTGGGCTCCGACCGCGACCTCGAGATCCTGAAGACGATTCGCGACATCACCGACAAGGAGCTCCGGGTCGACGCCAACACCGGCTGGACGGTGAAGCAAGCCATCCGTATGCTGCCGGTGCTGGAGGAGTTCAAGGTGACGGTGCTGGAGCAGCCGCTGCCGGCGACGGACCTCGACGGGCTGGCACAGGTGACCCGGGCCTCACGCATCCCGGTGATCGCCGATGAGAGCTGCCTCACCGCCGCCGACATTCCGGCGCTGGTGGGCAAGGTGGACGGGATCAACATCAAGCTCGCCAAGTGCGGCAGCCTCCGTGAGGCGATCCGGATGATCGCGGTCGCCCGGGCCCACCACCTGATGGTGATGGTCGGCTGCATGATCGAGAGCAGCATCGCGATCACGGCCGCGGC
>JBDTTN010000523.1:0-2685 GCA_039930625.1 Gemmatimonadota bacterium
ACGAGATTCCGCAGCCACCGGCCAAGCATGCCGGCATCGTGAAGCTCTGCGGCTGTGGCCGGTCGCAGGAGAAGCCGTTCTGCGACGGGAGCCACAAGCGTTGATTTCGAGTGGGCGGAGCGGTGCTCCGCCCCTACCCCATCCGCGCCACGATCTCCTTCACCAGCTTCGCTCCCACCCGCGCCGTCAGATCCCGCAGATCATTCACCGGATTCAGCTCCACGAGGTCCGCGGCGACCAGCCGGCCGCGGGGAATCGCCTGCAGAATCGAGATCACCTCCCGCGTTGACAATCCTCCGGGCTCAGGGTGGCTGAGACCCGGGGCAAACGCGGGATCGAGCACGTCGAGATCCAGGGAGAGATAGACCGGCCCGTCGAGCCGGCGTGCGGCGCTGATCATCGCCTCGACGCCGGCGCGCATGGTGTGGATCTCGACGCCGAAGCGCCGGGCCTGCTCTCGCTGGTGCTGGTTGATGGTCCGGATGCCGCACTGCACCAGCTGATTGGCCAGCGCCTCCTCCATGATGCGCGCGAACGGCGAGCCATGCGACCCACGGTCACCGTCGAGCGCGTCGTAGAGATCAGGGTGGGCGTCGAGGTGCAGGATTGTGAGGCGCGGGACGTGGCGCCGGACGGCGCGGACGATGGGCCAGGTGATGGAGTGGTCCCCGCCTACGAGCAGCGGGCGCGCGCCCGCGGCAAGCAGCGAATCGACCCGGGCCTCGATGAGCGGGCGGGGGTCGGCAACGCCGTCGAGCGGGAGATCGCCGGCATCCACCAGCAGCGGCAGTACATCGTGCTCGTCCTCGTTCCAGCTGTTGCTGCCGTCGAAGCGCAGAGCGGCGCGCAGCGCCGCCGGCCCACCGGCGGACCCGCGCGTGAACGAGGAGCTGCCGTCGTAGGGGATGCCGAGGAGGGTGGTGGGCATGGCGTGCGGGCGTCGCGTTCCGCTACTGAAAGATCTCTACCAGCGAGGTGACCACCCGTGGAGATCCCGTCAGACCGCCCATGAGCAGGACTCGACCGTCGCTCAGGCGGAGTGTCATCGGTTCCTGGCGTGAACCGCCGAGCGTACCGAGCAGGGGAGTGAACTCGCCGGTTGTCGGATCGAAAAGTTCGGCGAATGGGGTGTCGACGTAGCTACCGCCCTGTCCTCCGACCAGGAGAATCCGGCCATCGTTGAGCAGGGCGGCCGAGTGACTGTACCTGGGCAGAGCCAGCAGCCCCACCAGCGACCAGGTGTCGGTAGCGGGGTCAAAGAGCTCGCCATTCGGCGAAAACTGGAGGTTCCATGTGTCGATGCCGCCAGCAACCAGCACCTTTCCATTCGCCAGGCGCGTGAACGTGCCGAGGAGATGAGCCTGAGCCATCGAGCCGGTCGGCGTGAAGAGTCCGGTGGCGGGATCGAAGATCTGTGCCGGCACGCTTGCCCCGGGAGAGGGCCGGATGGTTTCCGCCAGGAGAATCCGACCATCGAGCAGGAGGACCACGCCCGGCACCGTCATCGGCGTGCCCGATGAGACCGCGACGGTGAAGCTGTCGCTCGTCGGATCAAAAATCTCGGCCGTCGTATTGGCCGTGAGGATGAACACCCGCCCGTCCCCGAGTCGAGCGATACCAGCGATCCCGGCGAATGATGTGTTAGGGCCCGGAGCGAACTGGCCAGTTGCAGTGTCGTAGAGTTCGCTGGAAGTCCCTTGCTGCCCATCGGGTCCGACCAGCAGCACCCGACCATCGTTCAGCGTGACCGCCAGCGGAGCCGTGCGCGGCTTGCCGAGGGAGCCGGTGGAAGTGAATTGACCGGCGAGAGGGTCGTAGATCTCCGCCGCCGTGAATCCGGCGCCAGGCTGCCCGTTACTCCCGCCAGCGACGAGAACCCTCCCGTCCTTGAGCTCCGTCACCGCAGCACCCATCCGGGCCGTCCCCAACGACCCGGTGGGCTGAAAGCTTCCAGCGGCGGGGGTGACGGGGCTGACGGTGGTGGTGGCGGTGACGATCGAGTCGGCGGGAGAGCGAATCGAGGCCGTGAAGGACACTGACCCCGACGCGGGGAGGGTGACCAGGAAGAACGAATCGCTGATCGCCGGGCTCGCACCCGCGACCGAGGGAACGTGGCCGGGGTAGCGGTCCCAGTCCACCACGAGCACCGCCTGCCCGCCGGCTGGGGCCTTCGTGCCGAGGGCGCGGACGCCGCGGATGACCGGGGCATTGACCGGCGTCACCTGCACCTGAGCGGTCCGGGTGGCACCGGAGGAGTTGGTGACGGTCAGGGTGAAGGTGGTCGTGGTGTAGGGCTGGCCTGCGGGACTGGCCAGCACGCCGATGCCTGAGGACACCGGCCCGACGGACAGATCCACGACGCCAGTGCCGTTGGAGAATACCGCGGTGAGGGTGACATGTTCGCCCGCGGTGATCGTGTCCCGGCTGGCCGTGAAGCTGGAAATGATCGGTCCCGGCGGATTGGGATCGGTTCCACCCCCGCAGGCCGCGGTCAGCACGAGGAGCAGGCGCGAGACGGGGCGACGGGTCAGGGCGCGCATGAGAGGATCACGATGGTGGATTGTAAGGCGGTACGGAATACCTGACAGAAGAGATACGGCGAGCAGCCTCACTCCGCTAGAGGGCCACCTCCACCGGATCCCCCACCCGCAGCGTACCCATCCCGTAGTGCACCACGTTTTGTCC
>JBDTTN010000524.1:0-2683 GCA_039930625.1 Gemmatimonadota bacterium
TGGACCTGAAGCACGCGCGCAAGGTGGCGGTGAAGGTGCTGCGCCCCGAGCTCGCGGCCTCGCTCGGTCCGGACCGGTTTCTCCGCGAAATCAAGATCGCCGCCCAGCTGCAGCACCCGCACATCCTGCCGCTGCTCGATTCCGGCGAAGCCGACGGCTTCCTCTACTACGTCATGCCTTTCATCGAGGGCGAGTCGCTCCGGGAGCGGCTGACCAAGAAGGGGGAGTTGCCGGTGCCCGAGGCGACTCGGCTGCTGCGCGACGTCGCCGACGCGCTCTCGTATGCACACAGCCGGGGGGTGGTGCATCGGGACATCAAGCCCGACAACGTGATGCTCTCCGGACGCCACGCCTTAGTCATGGACTTCGGCGTGGCCAAGGCCGTCAGTGAAGCGACCGGCCGCCAGAGTCTCACCACCATCGGCGTGGCACTCGGCACGCCGGCCTACATGGCGCCGGAGCAGGCCGCCGCCGATCCGCATGTCGATCACCGCGCCGACATCTACGCCGTCGGCGTGATGGGCTACGAACTCCTCACCGGACAGCCCCCCTTCACCGGGCTCTCCCCGCAGCAGGTGCTCGCGGCGCACGTCACCGAAGCCCCGAAGCCGGTCACGGTGCACCGTCCCTCCACTCCGCCGGCGCTGGCGGAGATCATCATGCGCTGCCTCGCCAAGCGCCCCGCTGACCGGTGGCAGAGCGCCGATGAGATGGTAGAGCGGCTGGAGTCGCTGGGCACGCCGAGTGGTGGGATGACGCCGACGCAGACCCAGCCCACCCGGGCGGTCCGGATTGATGATCCCTGGTACGGGCATCCGGTCCGCGTCGCCGGGCTCTTCGTGCTGGCGTCGCTTGCGGTGCTGGGGGTCGTCTACTTCCTGACGATCCAGCTCGGGCTGCCTGACTGGGTGCCGTGGGCCGCAGTGGGGCTGCTCGCGGCGGGACTCCCGATCATGGTGGTGACCGGGCTGGTGGAGCGGCGCCGAGCCGCGGCGCGCGCCACCGGGATGTACTCGGCGAGCGGAGAGACCGGCGTCCAGCGCTATCTCACCTGGAAAAAGTCGGCGCGTGGCGGCTATCTGGCCTTCGGCGGGCTGGCGGCGGCGGCGGTGATCTACACTGGCATGCGCCTGCTCGGCATCGGGCCGGTGGGGACTCTGATGGCGTCGGGCAAGCTGAGCGAGAAGGACCAGCTCATCGTCGCCGACTTCGAGAACCGCACGCCCGACTCGACGCTGGCCGGCTCGGTGACGGAGGCGTTCCGTATCGACCTTAGTCAGTCGCCGACAGTGCGCATCGTCTCGACCTCCGCGATCAACGACGCGCTGGGGCGGATGCAGAAGCCGCTCGATTCGCCGCTCACCCTCGCGCTCGCCCGTGATCTCGCTCAGCGCGAAGGCGCGAAGGCGGTCGTCGCCGGCGAGATCAGCGCAGTGGGACGAAGCTTCGTGCTGGTCGCGAAGATCATCAGCGCCCAGGACGGGAGCGAACTGATCGCGATCCGGGAGACGGCGCCGGATGATGCCGGAATCGTCGCCGCGATCGACCGGCTCTCCGGCAGGGTGCGGGAACGGATCGGCGAGTCGCTCCGGACCATCCGCGGCGGCCAGCCGCTCGAGAAGGTGACGACGACGTCGCTCGAGGCCCTCCGGCTCTACAGTGAGGCCAACGCACTCAGCGACCGGGGTGAGGCGAGCAAGGCGATCCCGATCCTGCAGCAGGCCATCGCCCTCGACAGCGGCTTCGCGATGGCGTGGCGCAAGCTCGCCGTCGCGTTCGGGAATGTCGGTGCCAGCATGGAGGATCAGGTCGCCGCGACGACGCGCGCCTATCAGCACCGCGACCGGCTCCCGGAGCTCGAGAAGGAGCTGACCACCGCCTACTACTATGACCGGGTCGATTCGCGGCCGGAGCTGGAGGAGGCGGCCTATCGCCGGATCCTCGCGGCCGACCCGCTCAACGGCATCGCGCTCAACAACCTGGCGCTGACGCTGGGCTTCTCGGGCCGGTTCGCCGAATCGGAATCGCTGGCGGCTGTCGCGGTGAACAGCCCGGCCGGCTTTGCCAATACCGTCCTGCAGCTCGCGAACGCCCAGCTCGCGCAGGGGAAGCTCGACGCCGCACGGCGGACGATCGAGAACTTCGGGAAGACCAATCCCGGCTCACCCCTCTATCTGCGTGGCCGGGCCATGGTGCTGTCGGCCACCGGGCCGGTCGACAGCGCCAAGCGCGCCCTGCTCGAGATGGGGCTCCAGGTGCACTCCCCCGAGTATCAGAACTACATGCACGGTGGGCTGGCGGGGATCGCCCTGCTGCACGGGCGGCTGACCGAGGCGGAACGGGAACGCTCGGCGAATGCCGCCATCCTGCTGCAGCGCGGATTGCCGGGACAGGCGCTCAACGCCGAGGCGAATCGCGCGCGGATGGCCCTCTTCTTCAACGGCGATTCCGCCGCGGCGCTCAGAATCCTGCAGGATGGGCTCGCGAAATATCCGCTCAAGTCCCTGCCACCACTCGACCGGCCCTACGGCAACATCGCCTCCATCTACGCGATGGCGGGGAGAACGTCAGAGGCGAAGCGCCTGCTGAGCGAGGCGGAGTCGGCGGTCCCGGAGGGAAACCGGCGGGGCGACGCGTTCTGGTATCAGGCCCGCGGCTGGGTGGCGCTCAGTGAGGGGAAGCC
>JBDTTN010000525.1:0-2671 GCA_039930625.1 Gemmatimonadota bacterium
GCGACCTGGACCAGGCGATCGGCCGCATTGCCCAGTACCCGTTGCTCGGCCTCACCTCGCCCCGCGCCTCCATGGCGCTTGCCAGGCGGCTCGAGGCGCTGGGTCAGCTGCAGCTCCCCACGTCAGTCGAGGTCTGGGCCGTCGGGCCGACGACCGCCGCGCCGCTCGCCGGCTTCGCCGCGGTACGAATCCCCGGGGAACCCGGTGGGTCGGAGGGACTCGCGGCCGCGATCATCGCCGCCGGAAAGGGTGGGCCGTTGCTCTATCCCTGCGGTGAGGAGGTGCGCATCGAGTTCGCGTCAGGGCTCCGCGGCGCGGGATACCGCGTCGACGAAATCGTCGTCTATCGCACTGTGCTGGCGTCGCCGGAGCAGACCGCCAGCGTGCTGCGCGATTCCGACATCGTATTGATAGGCAGCCACCGGGTTCTGACCCGGGCGGCGGAATTGACCGCCGGGCGGCGGAGACCGGCGCTGGTCTGTCTCGGCCCCGCAACCGCGCAGACCGCGCGGCGCCTCGGCTGGGAGCCAGCGGCGGTCGCCGAGGCACCGAACGCGGCAGGCGCTCTCGCGGCCGTTGCGTCTTTGTAGGCGGGAAGCGATTCGGTGCGAGTGCGCGCTGTGGCTCAACCGCTCGACTCGGTCGCCTGCTGCAGACCGACGGCCTCGGCGGCGCGCCGCAGTACCTGCTCGCGGCTCATCCCGGCGGCGCGGAGGTCCCGCACGCTGGTGTCGCGATTCCCCTTGCTGAGCTTCTCTCCCCCCGGCTTCAGAATCAGCGGATGATGCAGGAAACGGGGCGGCGTGGGGCGCCCGAGCATTCGAGCAAGCGAGAGCTGGCGACCGGTGGAAGCGAGCAGATCCTCACCCCGGATTACCAGGTCGATTCCGTGGCGCAGGTCGTCAACCACCACCGAGAATTGATAGGTCCAGTTGCCGAGCCGGTCACGGAGGAGCAGGTCGCCACACTGGAGCGCGGGCTCCTGCAATTGCGGACCGAGCCGGAGGTCTTCGAATCGCTCGACCGTCGCCGGCATGACCACGCGAAGCCCGCGACCGGGGCCGGGAGCGAGCCCGCGTTTGCGGCAGCGGCCACTGTACCGACCGCCAGCGTTTTCGTCAGGCGGGGTCTGGGTCGCCTCATCCTTCCGGGAACAGTCGCAGGTGTAGACCTGATGACCGGCCGCCTGCAGCCGCTCCAGCGCCGCCTCGTAGAACTGACCGCTGTCGCTTTGCCGATACGCTGAACTGCCGCGCCGGAATTCATCGGCAGCTCCGAGGTCGGGACGAAATCCGAGCCAGTCCAGATCCTCGAGCAGCGCCACCTCGTACTCAGGCCGGCAGCGCTGCCGGTCGTGATCCTCGATCCGCAGCAGCACCGAGGCCCCCAGCTCCCGCGCGGTCCGCCACACATAGAGCGCATTGGCGACGTGACCGAGGTGGAGATAGCCGGTGGGTGCGGGGGCGAATCTAGTTAGGCGCATTGGGGGTGGGCTACTTCCGAGTTCCGAGTTCCGAGTTTCAGGTTCGTAGGGCTGTCATTCCCAGTGCCTGGCCGAGGCGACGCACGCCGCACTCGTCACTCGGAACTCGGAACTCGGAACTCTCATCCCACCTCCACCTTTACACCGGCCGCCAATGTCTGCGCCACCACGCAGTACCGCTCGGTGAGCTCCAGCAGCTTCGCGATCTGCTCGGCCTTCGCATCGGTGTCGATCTTGACCCGGAGCCGGATCGCCGTGCAGCCGACCGGCACCTCCTTGCTCACGCCCAGCGTGCCGCGCGCGTCCCAGTCGCCTTCGGCGCGAATGGTGCCGGTGCGGATCGTGATACCCATCGCGGTCGCGACCGCCAGCAGCGTCACCCCGGCGCAGCCGGCCAGCGCCTCGACCAGCATGTCACCGGAGCAGCGCAGGGTGCCATCACCGCCGGCGGCGGGATGCAGGCCGACATCCGCGCCAGGCTGCGGTGATTCGACTCGGCAGGCGATGCGGCCCTGATCGAGCGTGGCTACCGCGGCCGAGGTGACGAGCGCGGCGGCTGGCTCGGTACGATAGCGCTGCTTGAGCGGTGCCTGAAGCGCGCGGAGTTCTTCGGGAGTCATGGGCTCGACACGGAGAGAGTCGAGGAGAAACGTGGAGGGATCGGGCCCAAATGCAACCGCGAAAGAGGCCGGACCACGAATGGCCCGGCCTCCCACCAGCTTGCATTGCGCCGAGACTATTCGGCCTGGCGGCGCAGTCCGGCCAGCGAGGATTGCACCCGGTCAGAAAGCCGTCGCTCGTCGCGGAGCGCCTCCAGGAGCCCTTCGACCCGCCGAGTCTCCAGGGTGAGCGCCGTCGCCATGCCGAGGAAATGTTCCACCTGGGCCTTCTGCGCCACCAGCGTCTCCAGCGATGCGCGCACGTCCGTGGCGAGCAGGTCCGCCTGCGCCAGCCGCTCCTCGGTGCGATCGAGCTGGCGGCGGCGTTCCTCCAGCGTGTTCATGATGCCATCGGTGTCGCCGAGCCTCGCAAGCAGGCCATCGAGCTCGGCGCGGGCGCGGGCCATCTGTGGCTGCGCACCCGCCACCGCACGGGCGTCCGCCTGGGTCCGCTCGGCCAGATCAAAGAGCGCGCGGATCTCGCTCTGCAGCGAGGTGATCGTCCCTTGCCGCGCCGTCGCCTGATCCA
>JBDTTN010000526.1:0-2668 GCA_039930625.1 Gemmatimonadota bacterium
CTTCCTCGCCGCCGAGTCGCCGCTGCGCGGCTCCTATGGGCGTCTCGGTCGGCGGCCTCGCAATGACACCTCGCCCGCCCGACTAGCCAGTCCCCCCTCCCCCGTCCATGTTTGAGCACCGCGCCCTCCGGGAGGCACGCTGCCCGCCGCACCCGACTCGCTTCGATCCGCCCTCGCCGACCGCTACCGCATCGAGCGGGAGCTAGGCCACGGCGGCATGGCGACGGTCTACCTGGCCCACGATCTCAAGCACGACAGGGACGTCGCACTCAAGGTGCTGCGCCCCGAACTCGCGGCGTTGCTCGGCCGCGACCGGTTTCTCACCGAGATCCGGCTCACCGCCAAGCTTGACCACCCCAATATTCTGACGCTGATCGACTCGGGAGAAGCCGAGGGGGCGCTGTACTACGTGCTTCCTTATGTACGGGGGGAATCGCTGCGGCACCGCCTCAAGCAGGAGCGGCAATTGCCGTTGGAAGAGGCCATTCGGATTGCGACGCAGATCGCGTCGGCACTGGATTACGCCCATCGTCAGGGGGTCATCCACCGGGACATCAAGCCGGAAAACATCCTGCTGCATGAGGGTGTCGCGATGGTAATGGATTTCGGCATCGCGCTGGCGTTCGGCGACGTGGGCGCCGAACGGCTGACCGAGACTGGGCTCTCCCTCGGGACGCCGGAGTACATGAGCCCCGAACAGGCGGCCGGCGACCGGCAGGTGGATGCGCGCACGGATGTCTATGCGCTCGCCGCGGTCAGCTACGAGATGCTCGCGGGCGAGGCGCCATTCTCCGGACCCACGCGCCAGGCGATCCTCGCCCGGATGATGACGCAGCGCCCGGTGCCGCTCTCCGCGCTTCGGGACACGGTGTCCAGTGGGGCGGAGGCCGCGGTGCTCAAGGGGCTGTCGCGGTCGCCAGCCGATCGCTACCCGAGCACCAGGGAGTTCGCTGCCGCGCTGGTGCAGGCCTCGCCCCAACCTGCATCCGGCCGGCGGGCCGTCACGGGAGTTCTCCTGCTGCTCCTGCTCGGCGCGGTGTCGTTCGGTCTATGGCGCTGGCAGCGAACCACTGGAGGGAGCGCATCCGGGGAACCGCTCAAGGCACTCTGGGATGTTCCCCTGGAGCATCAGCGGATCGCGGTGCTGTACCTGCGGGCGGAGGGGGATGACCCTGGACTCGCATTCGTCGCGAATGGACTGACGGAGGGATTGATCGACAGTCTGCGCCAGAGCAATCAACTCGACGTGGTGCCAGGCGCCAAGACCGACTCTTCACGTGAAGCCCATGCGAATCCGGACAGCGTCGCCCGGCTGCTTCAAGTGGAGACGCTGGTGGACGGCTCCGTCAGGAAGGTGGGCGATCGGTTCCGGATCTCGCTCCAGCTAGTGGACGGGCAGACCGGGATCCGATCGGTCTCGAGGGAGTTGGAGGGATCGCTGCAGGACCTGGTTCCGATCCAGGGGGAGCTCGCCAGCTCCGTCGTCGTAATGCTCAAGGCCAAGCCCCGGAATCTGGCCGAGTCGGGTCCTGGGGCGGTCTGGATTGCGATACAGGAGGCGAGACGCCTGCTGGCCACGGGGGATTCGCTGGTGGATCGCGGCGACACGGTCGGAGCGCCATCGCAATACGCCCGCGCCGACTCGCTGGCGAGGAAGGCGATCGCGCTCGATGCCCGGTCGGTGGACGGTTGGGTGCTTCGCGCGACGATAGCGTACCGGCAATCGCGCGTGGCCGGTGACAACACCCGGCTGATTCAGGCGTGGAGCGACAGTGGCCTAAGTGAGGCAGAAATGGCAACGGCCCTGGCCCCGCACCACCCGGACGCACTCGTGATCCGGGGGACGCTCAGGTATTGGCGCTGGCTCAACCAACTGGAGCGCGACTCGGCGAAGGCGAGTGCGCTCCTTCTTGGTGCCCAGAGTGACCTGGAGACCGCGACGAGCCTGGCCCCGAAACGGGCGGACGCCTGGGCGGTGCTCTCCCATCTTTACTATCAGACGAAGGGCTCCGTGGAGGTTGAGCGGGCCGCTGCCAAGGCGTACGAGGCCAACCCGTATCTCCGAGGCGCGGACCGGGTCCTGAACCGGCTCTTCTTTTCGTCGTATGACCTCAACGACTTCCCGAGCGCGAGCCGCTGGTGCACCACGGGCCACCAGCGCTTTCCGGCCGACCACTTGCTCATGGAGTGTTCGATCTTGCTGATGACCATGAAGGATGGCTCGCGCGATGTGTCGCTGGCCTGGCGCATCGCGGATTCCGCCACCGTGCTGGCGCCGAAGGCCGGGCGGGAGTTTGCGACACACTACCATGCCGCGATACTCGGGGCAGTCCTCGCGCGGGCGGGCCTCGGTGACAGCGCGCGACGGGTGCTCTCGCGATCCAGGGCGACCGCGAAGCTTGATCCGTCGTCGGATATCGCCAATGTCGCCGCCTTCGGCTACACGCTGCTCGGCGACAGGGCCGAGGCGATCGACCAGCTGAGGCGGGTCCTAGCCAGCAACCCGGAGCGTCGAGCGAGTCTTGAGGCAGACCCGGGGTGGTGGTTCCAGGAGCTGCGCGACGAGCCGGGATTCCGGCGGCTGGTCGGCGGGAGGTGAGGAGGCGATGGTGGAGTGTGTGATACGGGGGACTACGGTAGAACGGTGAACGGGGGAACGGGGGAACGG
>JBDTTN010000527.1:0-2663 GCA_039930625.1 Gemmatimonadota bacterium
GCGCGCTGTGGGACCTCCGCCGGATCTTCGGCATCAGCGGCGCCGTGCTGCTGGTCGGGCTCGGGCTGTTCGTGTTCTGGGTTCTGGCGCTGCGACCGCTGCACGGCACGACGGTGGATCGCTGCTGTCAGGACCTGGATGGCGGCGGCATCGAAGATGACGGTCTGGTCGTGACCGCGGCGCGGGGGAATGCGGTGAAGCGGCTGGCGATCTACGAGGACCGCGATGGCTCCCGGACCTACAGCGTCGGGGATACCCTGCGATTCCTGCGGAATGGCGCACCATCGGTGAGTTCCCCGGTGGAATCCGGGGCGCGAACCATCGAGTTCTGTTGCCTCGACTATGATGGCGGCGGACCGAATGACGATGTCCTGCTCGTGGTGGGTCAGCCGCCTGACCGAATCACCATGGCCGCCATTTACGAACGCCGCCCGCATTCCGCTGATCCTTTCCCTCTGCGCTGATTCCCCCATGATCCGATCGCTCCCGGTCAGCTTCGCGCTGATTGCCGCCCTTGCCATGCCCCTGGCCGCGCAGCAGCCTGACAGCGCGCGGGTCCGCAAGGACTCCACGGTGATCGAGCTCGCTCCGATCGAGGTCGTGGGCTCGATCCTCGCTCCGACCGGCCCGACGGTCGGCTCCGGCGTGCCGGCCCGGATCACGATCATCTCGCGGGATCAGATCGAAGCGAGCGAGCCGCGCCAGCTGAGTGATCTGCTGGTGGGTCAGGCGGGTATCTCGAGCTATGACGATCTCGGCGGCAGCTACAAGATGTCCATCTCCACCCGCGGCTTCTTCGCGTCGCCGGTCGTCGGGCTGCCTCAGGGCATCTCGGTGTTCCTGGATGGTATCCGCCAGAACGAGCCGGATGCCGCGCAGGTGAACTTCGACCTGCTTCCGATGGAGCATGTCACCCGGGTCGAGATTCTCTCCGGCACCTCCTCGCTGCTGGGCCGCAATTCACTCGGTGGTGCCATCAATCTGGTGACAAACTCCGGCGGCGGCCCTCCCCGCGGCGAGCTCGAGGTCTCGGGTGGCAACTACAAGACCTTCGGCACCGACGCCTCGGTGTCCGGCTCGCTGAATCACGGCAAGTGGAGCTATTACGCCGGCGGGGGCTATGACCGCGAGGACGGCTGGCGACAGGTCACCGGTGCGGAGCAGTACAACGGGTTCTTCAATCTCGGGCGACTCACGCAGACGTGGGGGATCCGGCTGCAGGGCTACGGCGCCAAGTCACGGGCCCGGACGGCCGGCTCGCTGCCGCTCAGCGTGTTCAACACCCGGCCCGACTCGAACCTGAGCGCGGGCGACCTCGAGGACCTGAACAATCTGCAGCTCGCGGTGAGCGGATACCGGAAGTCGGCCGGGGGGCAGTCTTCCGCCTCGGCGTTCGTCAGGCGGCACCGCGCCGACCGGTTCAACGTCAATCAGGCCGCCGATCCGGACAATCTCGGCAAGTCCCGCAATCGGATGATCGGGGCGAGTGCGGACTATCGCTGGCAGGTCGGTCAGGCGCTTGGGATCCGCATCGGCTCCGAAGGTTCAACCAGTCAGACCGCGGTGGAGCTGTTCGCCGATTCGAGCAAGTTCGGCGGGCCGACCACCCAGACCACCTTCGTGAAGAGCCCGACCTGGGATGTCGCCGGATACGCGCTGGCCGACCTGACCGCGGGTCGGGTCACCTTCTCCGCCGGGGCACGCTACGACTACGTCCGGATCCCTTTCCACAACCAACTCGACTCCTCCCGCGACACCTCGAGCTCCTATTCCCGGCTGAGCCCCAAGGGGGGCGTCACCCTGGACGCGGGTGGCGGGCTGTCGCTCTATGGCTCGGTCGGCGGGGCGTTCCGCGCGCCGGCGGTGATCGAGCTCGCCTGCGCCGATGAGACGGCACCGTGCCCGCTCCCCTTCGCGCTCGGCGACGATCCGCCGATCAAGCCGGTGCGGGCCACGACCTTTGAAGTCGGCGGCAAGCTTGTAGTGGGTCAGGCGATTCTCAGTGCCTCGGCGTACCGCACCAACGTCCGGGACGACATCATCCTGGCCGGTTCCGATTCCGCCCCGTCCGGTTCCACCATCGATGGCTTCTTCACCAATCTGGCCAAGACCCGTCGCCAGGGCGTGGAACTCTCAGCTCAGCTCTTCCTGAATGGCGGGCATTCGCTGTACGCCAACTACGCGTATACGGACGCGACCTTTGAAAGCAGCGCCGACATCTTCAGCATCCGCGAGGATTTCGGTGGCAACAACCGCGTTACGCCGGGCGACAAGATGCCGCTGGTGCCGGCGCACCAGGTCAAGTTCGGCGGGTCGTTCAAGCTGCCGGCGGGGTTCTACACCGGCATGGATGGCCGCTACATCGGCAGCCAATATCTGCGCGGCGACGAGGCGAACAACGAGCCGAAGCTGGATGGGTACTTCCTGACCGATGCCCGGTTGGGGTGGCATGACAGGGGCTGGGAGGTCGTACTGGTCGGCAATAACATCTTTCAGAACAAGTCCGCGACCTTCGGCACCTTCAATGTCAATCAGGGCGGAGGCGGCACACTGGAGCGCTTTGTGACTCCGGTGTACCGTCGCGTCGTGCGGCTGATCATCCGGCGCAGCTTTGGAGGGGGAGGAGAGGATTGATGCTCACCTGATGTCCTGACCTCCATCGG
>JBDTTN010000528.1:0-2647 GCA_039930625.1 Gemmatimonadota bacterium
GCTTTCGCCCGCAACCGCGCCGCGAGCCACGTCGCCATCGCATCCAGCACATCGTTGGGGACGTGCTCGTCGCGCAGCACGGCATACTCGGAGGGGGAGCCGTCGGTCTCCGAGACGAGGAATAGGTGATTGAGTCGGGGGAACACCCGCACCGTGACGTCGCGGTTGCCCCCCTGGCGGATCGCTGCAGCGAGCGTGTCCGCCTGGCCGGCGCTGATCTGGCGATCCAGCGCTCCCTGCAGGATCAGTGTCGGCTGCCGCACCAGCTTCGCCGCGCGGATTGGATCGTAGTGGCGGAACCAGCGCATCCATCGGTTGGCCGGTAGCGAATCGCGCCGAGCCGCCGCCTCTACCTCCGCCAGGCGGGCCTGTCGCACCTCCGGCACCAGTCCCGGCGTCGAAAGGATCGGCCAGCGTGCCTGATCAACGATCACTTCCACTCCCGGCTTGGCAGGGCCTGCCATGACAACCACCGCGGCGATACGCCGGTCCTGCGCCGCGAGCAATGGCCCGATCATGCCGCCTTCGCTGTGCCCGACGAAGGCGATCCTCGCGGGGTCGATCTCCGGGCGGGCGCGGAGCCACGCGACCTGCGCCCGGGTGTCGTTGGCAAGCTCCGCGGTGGTGGCGGTATCGGCGTGGCCGGTGCTGCCACTCATCCCGCGGTCATCGCAGCGTAGGACGGCGATTCCCTCCGCCCCCAGTCGCTCCGCCACCTGCCCGAAGAGCCGATAGTCGCGCACCAGGGGCCAGAGCTCCTCGTCACGCGGCTGACTCCCGGAACCGGTGATCGTCACCACGGCAGGGAAGGGGCGATGCCCGGCGCGGGGCAGTGTGAAGGTACAGCCAAGGGAGAACGTGTCGCTGGAGGCTCCGGCGGGGACGCGGACCTCGGTTGCGGTGAAGGGAGCGTTGGCGGGGGCGCTGTAGTCAGGCACCGGCCGGTGCAGCCCCGTCAGCGCCGGCAGACTGTCCGGCGCTTTCGCGCGGACGACACGCACCCGCTGGGCCGGAATTTCGATCGTGCTGACTCGAGCGCCGTCCATCAGGGCCAGCATCTCGAGGCCTGCGAAGACGATCCGGACCGAATCGCCGGTGAAATGCAGCGTGGCCGGAAGGACGGTGTCGGCGCCGGCCACCAGCATCCGGAAGGTGGTGTCGTGGCGCTGCGCCAGGACGACCAGCTCGGCGAAGCTCACCACCGATTGCGGTGGCAGCACGGCATCGAACGCCGCGTCGCGCACCCGGTCGACCACGGCAGTTCCCAGTTGACTGGTGATCCGCACCGAGTCTCCTACGACCGCGGCGCGGTAGTTTCCGCGGGTCGAATCGCCGGCCGCGTTGCTCACCGTGGCGCTGAATCCCGCGAAGCGACCGTTCGGCCCGCGCAAGGCGGTGCCGCTGACGCGCAGATTGATCACGGGGATCACCGCCTCCTGTTCGAAGCGCCCCGCGCTTCGCCGGAAGCTTTCCCTTCCGATCTCCGCGCTGCCCTGCAGCATCTGGTACACACCGGCATCCGGGGCTTGCGCCGCCGCCGTGGGCAGGACTCCGCCGAACAGCAGCAGGAGGAAGCCCGGCCATCGCGTGCCGCTATTCCGCCGGCGCATAGGACTCCAGAAAACCGCACCGGCTGCAGCGGTAGCTGGTGATCTTGTGCTGAGGCCGGCCCCGGGTGGCGAGGCCGGTCCAGAAGGAGCGCAGCGGCTTGCCTTCGATCCACGACGCCTGGGCCTTCTGGTTGTGGTGACCCCGGTCGAGTGGGAATCCCTCTTCGAATCGTCCGGCGCACTTGGGACACACGGCTGTTGGCATGCGAAACTCCGTCCTGGAACTGGTGTGCGGGCCCGGATCAGCCCCGCTTCTGCGGCGGCAGTCGTCCCGCGTCCTTCACCGACTGCCGCAGCAGGAACTCCAACTGCCCGTTGAGCGAGCGGAGCTCGTCCGAGGCCCAGCGCTGCAGGGCGTCGTAGAGCTCCGGATCGATCCGAAGGAGGAACGCCTTCCGCTCGGCCACGGGCTGCTCAGCCTAGTAGATCGTGCCGGCGTTCACGACCGGCTGGGTGGATTGCTCGGAGCAGAGCACCACCAGCAGGTTGCTCACCATGGTTGCCTTGCGCTCCTCGTCGAGGTGCACAATCGCTTTCTGGGAGAGCAGCGCGAGCGCCATCTCCACCATGCCGACCGCGCCTTCCACGATCATCTGCCGGGCCGCGATGACTGCGCTGGCCTGCTGCCGGCGCAGCATCACCCCCGCAATCTCCGGGGCGTAGGCGAGGTGGCTGATCCGGGCCTCGTTGATCTTCACGCCGGCCTTGAGCAGCCGAGCCTGGATCTCGCCCTGGAGCTTGTCCGCCACGTCCGCGGTATTGACCGAGAGCGACAGCTGGTCGGCCTGGTGGGCATCGTAGGGATACTGGTTGGCGAGGCCCCGGAGCGCGGACTCGCTCTGCACCTTCACATAGTCCTCGTAGTTATCGACCTCGAACAGCGCCTCGGCGGTGTCCGTCACCTGCCACACGACCACGGCGGCGATCTCGATCGGATTCGAGCTGTGATCGTTCACCTTGAGCTTCATGGTCTCGAAGTTCCGCACCCGGAGGGAGATGCTCTTCTTGGTGAAGAAGGGATTGGCCCAGAAGAGGCC
>JBDTTN010000529.1:0-2646 GCA_039930625.1 Gemmatimonadota bacterium
CCCGCCGACCTCCACGAGGATGTCACGCCGGTACATGGCGATCGCACCGCTGATCAGCATGACTGCGCGCAGCCGGGACCAGCCCGAGGGGCCAACCAGGAACGCCCGCAGGTACTCGACGATCTGGATGCGGAGGATCCACTCCCTGGCGGGCCGCGCCTCACCAAGACGCCCGTCGACATACCTGCACCCGTTGCCGACCCGGATCATCCCGCCGGTCGCGACGACACGGGTAGGATCGTCCGCGAAGGGCCGGCTGACGTCAATGAGCGCATTCGAGTCCACGAACAGGTCCGCGTCGACGATGCTCACCAGCGGCTCGGCAGCCATGTTGACCCCGACGTTGATGGCGTCCGAGCGGCCGCGGTCCTCCGTACGCACCACGACCAGCGGCCCATGCCCCTCTCGGGGGACGTGGACGTCGATGATGCGGCCTCGCGTCGGCAGGTCTGCTGGGATCTCAGTCGCCATGCAGACAAGGTCGAAGGACCGCCGGAGGCGTTCGAACGTCCCGTCGGTACTGCCGTGGTCGACGACGATGACCTCGTGACGTGGATAGCGCAACCCCAGAAGGGCCTGCACTGATCTGACGATCACCTCCTCCTCGTTGAAGGCCGGTACGACGACTGAGATCCCTTGCGCCAGCTGGCTGGACACCATCTCCTCCGAGCCCGCATACCCCTTGCGCCGGTGATGGTGGAGGAACTCCCAGATGGCCAGGCCGGTGAGCGCCAACGGCACGGTGTTGGCGACCCAGAAGTAGACGAGCACCGGGGTGGCGAGCGGGTCCATGATCGCCGACATCACCTGACCCGAGACCTCGACCACTCGCGGCCAGGTCATCAGGCCCCTACCGCGACCGGGGTCAGCCGCCCACGCAGGCCCGCCAGGTCAAGGGCTGCTGCAGCCACCCGGGCGCCAGCGGACTGCTCGTAGACAGCCTCCCTTAGCCGGGCGATGCCCTCGGAACCGATCGTCACCATGGAGTCCGCAGCCAGCTGAGCCAGTCGACTGTCAGCGTCACCGAGCAGCCCGAGGAGCGTCTCCAGGCCTTCAGGACTTCCCAGGTCACCCAGCGCCGTCGCCGCGCTGCGCCGCAGCACGGTGGTCTCGGACGCATGCGTGAGCCAGGCGAGGGTGGCCACGTCGTCGGCACTCCCGATCAGCCCGAGCGCTACGGTGGCTCCGGCTCTGACGTCGGGCTCGGTGTCGGTGGCGAGCAGGATCCGCAGCTCGGGAACGACCGAGGCAAAGGTGCCGTATCCAGCGACCATGACGCAGACGCTTCGTACACCATGATCCAACGATGTCAGACCGTCCTTGAGCGCTTCCGTAATCCCCGCCCCCATCGCCAACAAGGCCTCCGCCGCGACCCAGTCAGGCAGGCCGATCCGTCCCTGTTGGGTGCGGACCGCGTCCAGGATGCCGCTCGCCGCCGAAGGGTCGGCAATGAAGCCCAGGGCCCGAGCCGCCACCCGCCGCACATCGGCGTCAGGGTCGCGAAGAAGTGGCATCACGATCAGGACATTCTCCGGATCGCGAACCAGGCCGAGCAGGTATGCCGCGCGAGCACGTCGGACGGCGGAGCGCGCGGTCAACATCCCCTGCGCGTTGTCGATGTCGCCATGAAGGCGCAACAGGTCGCTGAGATCCTCGGCTGCCCCACCTCGAACCTTGGGCAGAAGGCTCAGGACCTTGGGCCGCAGGCAAGCCCAGGTGAGGGCCCCGACCGAAGACAGGGCGACCTTCGCATGGCCGTCGTCGTCCTCGCCGGAAGCCATCACGATCAAGGCGTTTCGATAGGGCGCGAAGAGTGCGCCGGCCGCATCACTGCCGCGGGCACGAAGGACTTTGGCGGCGGCCATGACAACCAGGCTCAGCGTCCCGGCCAGTCCGATGATGATGAAGGCAGCGGGAAGGGCCTTGCTGAGAGTCACCTCGTGCCCCGCGCAAGGACCGCGTTGACCCGGTGCATCAACTCCCGTGGGCTGAAGGGCTTGATGACGTAGTCGCTCGCGCCGGAGGCGAACCCGGTGTCGACGTCGGAGTCTCTCGCGCGCGCTGTCAGCAGGATCACGTCGAGGTCCTTGGTCGCCTCCTTGGCCCGCACCTTGCGCAGTACGTCCATACCGGACAGCCCGGGCATCATGACGTCCAGGATGGCCAGCCGAGGCGGGTCTGCCTCAATGGCAGCCAGGGCCGCGACGCCGTCACCGACAGCAACCGTCTCGAATCCCGCCTGGTTCAGTTTGAAGACCACCAGATCCAAGATGTCTTGGTCATCGTCGGCGACAACAATTCGGGTCTTCGTCGGCTCGGTCATTCCTCAAGGCCCCTCATACCGCTATCGCTGAACGTCTCGGCAATTCTAGTTTCAGCGAAACGGCTGCGCCCGGGAATGGCGAAACCCGCCCAGAGCGGCTCTGAGCGGGTTTCGAGTCGTGACGTCAGGTCTTAGCGTCGAGATGTCCCGGGGGACCTGGCGGGATCAGTCGTCCTCATCCATCTGGATCGAGGACGTCTTCTGAACCTGCATCAGGAACTCGACATTGCTCTTGGACTTCTTGAGCCGGTCGATCAACAGCTCGATGCCCTGCTGCTGGTCAAGGGCGGAGAGCACCCGGCGCAGCTTCCAGACGATCTTGA
>JBDTTN010000530.1:0-2644 GCA_039930625.1 Gemmatimonadota bacterium
TGTAGAAGGAGTGTTACCCATGTACCCGGACAGATCTGTTACCTATCTACCCGGTCTGTACCCAACAGCCAGCTAACCACCGCATGAAGCTGGCAAAGCCCAGCCGCCCGCCGGTGTTCGTTCTAGCCCACGCTGGCTGGGGTTTGCAGCTGATGCGTGGTCATTGGGTGGCGACAACTGGAGTACGGCGATGAATGGTCCGCATCCCCGGCCAGAGGCTCGACACCCCACCCCGACTCGAACCGTTGGCAATCCTCGCGGCTGGCCTAGCTTGCGTCGCCTTCGGGGTACTGCCTCCCTCCCTTGCCGCAGCCCGCCCGACCACGGCCCCCTGGCGCGACGTCATCTTCGTCGCTGGTAGCTTCCTGCTGGCTCTCACTCGCTTGCGAGTCCTGCGCAGTTCTATCTTGTCCTCGGGGGGCTTTGGGACCCACACAAGATCGGCCTCACGCGACTGTACGCCCGTATCGCAGCAGTCTGGTTGATCGTCGGCATATGCTCGCGGTCGTTCGGTCCTGTCCAGTGGCCGGGCGTGACCTACACTCGCTTGGGCGCCGTAACCGCCTATCGGTCTTGGCAGATCTCCCGATTGCGCGCCTTCGCGCTCGCGAAAGGCCGTAACCTGCCGCCGGGTGAGCATTCGTAGTGGGCACGCCATGCCCCCGACGCATTGCCCATGGTACTGACGCAAGCGGCACGCACCGAGCGGCACGCACGTGCACCGCGACTGTCCCCCTGGCCCTTCGCGCCGGGTCGCGGCAGAAGAACCGCTGGGGTCAGAGTGACCTTTGCGTCGAATGCGATCGAGAAGTGGGTGCGGGTGGTTAGTTCCCGCCGATGCCATCCCCGTTCAGCACATATCCCGCCCAATAGTAAGGGCTGGCATGGGTGGGACTGGCAGCGAGTTCCCGCTGGGCGGCGGCAAGGGCTTCGGCGGGGGTGTCGTGGCGGAGATTTCGATAGAAGGCCTCTACCAGGGGAACGGAGCCGGCATCGGGCACTCGCCAGAGGGTGGCCACGACGCCGCGGGCGCCGGCGAAGAGGAACGACTGAGCCAGGGTGACGAAGTCATCGCCGCGGGTGAAGGTGCTCATCTGTCCCAGCGCGGTTTCGCAGCCGGAGAGATAGACGAGCGGGGCACCGATGTGGAGGCCAAGCACTTCGTGGACTTCAAGGCGCCCATCCCCCCCTGGTGCGGCGCCCGGCGAGGCCCGCAGGTCCATCCGCGAGAAGAGTGGATTGTCGGGATTCAGGACACCGTGCGTCGCGAGGTGGAGGACCCGTCCATCCCCAGCTGACCTGCGGACGGCCATTTCGGTCGCCGCATCGCCCTTCAATTCTTCAGTGCCCGGCACTGTCCGCGCGATGCCATCGAGCTCCGCGGCGGTCCCGGGGAGCTGATCGGGAAAGGGAGCCAATGCGACGACGCCGGTTCCGGCGGGCACGGGAGCGTCACCGCTCCGGCGAAGGGCGACGAGGCTCGCCGCCGAGGGCGCCACCATGACGGAGAGGTCCTGAATGAGATAGCGATTTCGTTGAGGATCTCTCAGTGCCGCGAATGGTAGATAGCTGAGCACGCCATGCGGGATGATCACCAGTCGCTCGATGCCCGCGAACCAGCCGGCCTGCATCGCCGGGCCGAGCAGCTGGGTGTAGAGCGCACCGAGCACCGGGAGCCCCTCCTGCAGCGGGCCCGGACGGCCGGCGATGTCGCGGGCGACGCGAACCCGGCTGACCAGTTCCGGTGTGGTGGTGGGTAATAGGAGGTGGCGAACCGCCGTCCTGGTCACGACGAAGAGGTGGACCCGGTCCGGACCGAGCAGGTACTCTGCGACGGCTTCACCGGGGCGCAGCGCGCCCTGCAACTCGATGATATCGGCGTGGGCGACACCGAGGATGGCGGCGGCGCGAACGGAACCGGGCTGAATCCGGGTGGCATCGACGTAGTCCGACTGCAGGCGGGCGAGCTGATGGCGCAGCCGGTTGCGGGTCGCGGCGCTCTCGGGCGAGGCGTCCTCGTCGAGCCCGGAAAGCTGCTGCTCGAGATCATCAATACGCCGGAGGGTGCGTTCCTGCGTGGCGAAGCTCGCGAGCAGCGATCCGCTCGCCGTCTCGGCAGCATCGAGCCCGGCGAGGTGCTCGAGGAGGGCCCGCCCGCGGGCGGCATCCGCGACGGTGAAGGCCTCTGCGACGCGATCGCGCGCCAGCAGAATCTCCGCGAGGGTCGCATAGGTGCCGGCGCGGGAGGCGAGGAACTGCGCGCGCGACCAGCTGGCGACGAGGGAGCTGCGCACCCGCTCGACGGCATCCACCGCCCGGCGTGCGGCGGTCTCCGCCTCGGTCAGGCGACCGGCGCCGTAATAGGCGGCAGCCTCGGTTTCGGCGAGCTGCCAGCGGAGCATCGGTTCCATCGTCCGGTGACCCGTTGCGGCGGCCTGCACTCCACGGACAGCGCGGGGCCAGTCGTGCTCCCGTAGCGCGAGCCGGGCACCGGAGAGGTCAACGTCGGCCTGGGCGCGGCGACTGCGCAGGCTGTCGGCGAGCGTGTGCGCCTGACGGAGCCAGTCTGCGGCACGCAGGCTGTCGGCTTCCGCGAGGAAGAGGAGATCGGCGAGGCGCTCGGGCTGGGCGCCGACGGCGGCAT
>JBDTTN010000531.1:0-2636 GCA_039930625.1 Gemmatimonadota bacterium
CGGACGCGAAATCACCTGGACGACGCTGCCGGCTGGCGTAGTGACGGTGAGCGAAAGTGGACTGGTGACGGCGACCCGTGAGGGCGTGGTCGAAGTGATTGCGAAGAGCGAAGGCATCCAGGGCAACTCGCGCATCTCGGTGACCCCGCCGCCCGTCGCCGCCGTCGCCATCGCGCCGGCAACGCCGAACGTGAGTGTCGGCGAGACCGTCACCCTCGAGGTTACCCTCACCGATCGCCATGGCAAGAAGCTCGCGGGCCGCGAGGTTCGCTGGCACTCGGCGGCGGAGCAGATCGCGACGGTGTCCAACCGCGGCGTCGTCACCGGGCTGACCGAGGGGACCGCCGAGATCAGCGCGTCGAGCGAGGAGAAGCAGGCAGCGACGAAGGTGCGAGTGACGGCGGCCCCGGTGGCGTCAGTCACCGTCCCCGAGCCGAAGCCGATCGTCGCGGGGGACACCAATCAGCTCCAGGCGACGATCAAGGACGCGCGCGGCACGGCGCTGAGTGGCCGCGCCGTCAAGTGGACCTCCTCGTCGCCCGGGCTCGCCACGGTCACTCGCGACGGTCATCTCACCGGCATGGCTCCAGGCAGCGCGAAGATCACGGCGGAGTGCGAAGGCAAGAGCTGGACGATCCCGATAACCGTGCTGCCCGTTCCTGCCGCGTCGGTGGTCATCGAAGGCAAGGTCGCGCCACTGACAATCGGCGCCAGCGCAACGCTGACAGCCGTAGTGAAGGACGAGAAAGGCCGAGTGTTGCCGGGGCGGGAGGTCGCCTGGACATCGAGCGCCACAAAGGTCGCAGCCGTCACTCCCGCCGGAGTCGTCACGGCCAAGGCGGCGGGTGAGGCAGCGATTACGGCCTCTGCGGAGGGTCGTAAGGCGGAGATGCGGATCACCGTCACCGCGCCAGCCCCGGCAGCGCCCGCTGAGCCGGTGCGGGCCGCCCCGGTTGTGGCCCCGCCCGTGGTTCCAGTTGCGGATGTCAAGACCGAAATCATCACGCCGCCGCCGCGCGAGGTGGCGCCGGTCCAGCGCGCCGAGGTCGTGGAGCGCGCGCCGGTTCCGGTCCCGTCATCAGGTGGCAAGGGCAAGCTCATCGGCGCGGTCGCCGCGCTGGTCGTGATTGCGGGAATCGGCTTTGCCGTTCTCGGCAAGAAGGGCGGCGGAGGAGGTGGAGAGCTTCCTCCCGCGCCAAACCTGCCGCTTGCCGCCGTGGCGGTGGCCTCGGTTGAGATCGTCGGTGCCGAGGGGACGCTCGCGATCGGGCGTACGGAACAGTTGGCAGCGCGGCTCAAAGACGCGGCCGGCGCGGAGATCTCGGGCCGCAAGGTTGCCTGGTCCTCGAGTGAGCCAGCCGTCGCGGAGGTATCTCCAGTTGGCGCGGTGACCGCGCACAAGGCGGGCATCGCCACGATCGTGGCGCTGAGCGAGGGCAGGGCGGACAGCTTCAACCTGGTGGTCGAGCAGAGCACCGCGGATCAACCCGCGGCGGTCGCGAGCCTGACACTCACCGGTGGTGGCAAGGCGCTGGAGGTCGGCGAAACGGTGCAGTTGCAGGCGACGCCCAAGGATGGAAAGGGTGCCGCGCTCAGCGATCGTACCGTCGTGTGGAGCGCCAGCGATCCGCAGGTGGTGCTGGTCTCGTCTTCCGGGCTGGTGAGTGCGGTCGGCCCCGGCTCGGCGACCATATCGGCAAGCAGCGAGGGGAAGAGCGCCGAATCGAAGCTCACGGTCAACGCACCGAAGCCGGCACCCAAGCCGCCGGAGCCGCAGCCGAAGCCGGTGGAGCCGCAGCCGGTCGCCATCGCTGTCGCGAGCGTCAGCGTCACGCCCAATTCGCTGAGCCTGATTGCTGGCGCCGAGGCTTCGCTGGTCGCGGTGCTGCTGGACGACAAGCGGCGGCCGCTCGCGGAGCGCAAGGTCACCTGGAAGTCGAGCGATGAGCGGATCGCCAGGGTCTCGAATGACGGCGTGGTCAGCGGCATCGCGAAGGGCAAGGTCACCATCACCGCCTCGGCGGAAGGCAAGTCCGCGAGTGCGGCCGTCACCGTGAGTGAGGCGACTGTCACCGTGGCCGCAGTCGGCCTGATTCCGACGGCGAAGAGCCTCAAGGTGGGCGAGAGCGCCACCTGGAGTGCGGTCGCGCGAGATGCCAAGGGGAAGGAACTTCCCGATCGCCCCATTGCCTGGTCCTCCAGCGCTCCCGGTGTGGCCAGCGTCACTCCCAGGGGCGTGGTGACGGGCGTGGCAGCGGGGACGGCGGATATTCGCGCCGAGGCAGAAGGAAAGAGTGAGAGCGCGCGGCTGACGGTCGTGGCTCCTCCGGCTCCCGTCCCGGTGGTCACCAATCCCAAGCCGAATCCGCCGCCGGTGACGGCGCCAACGACGACCAATCCGCCTCCCACTACCACCGGCGGCAACGCAGCCCTATTGCCCCGGCGCGCCATCGAGGCGGGTGGCTCATTTGCCTGTGGCATCGCGCAGAGTGGTGCGGTCTGCTGGGGCGCCGGTGCTGGGCTGACGCTGATCGAAGGCACCAGCGGCATCAGCGAGATCACCATGGGCCGAAGCCACGCCTGCGGGCTGCTGGCGGGAGGTCGCGCCGTCTGCTGGGGGGACAACAAGCAGGGTC
>JBDTTN010000532.1:0-2635 GCA_039930625.1 Gemmatimonadota bacterium
CTGGGGGGTCGGGGCGACCTGGGGGGTCGGGGCGACCTGGGGGGTCGGGGCGACCTGGGGGGTCGGGGCGACCCGGGGGGTCGGGGCGACCTGGGGGGTCGGGGCGACCTGGGGGGTCGGGGCGACGCGATGGGTCGCCCCTACCGCGGCCGTCATCGCTGGGGGACGACGCGGGGGATCGCGTCGACCAACCCGGCGGCTCCGGCCTCGGATGGCTGGTGCGCTGACAGCGCCACGATCCTGGCCTGCAGGCTGGTCACGCCCTGCCATTCGTTCTGCTCCAGCCGGAATGCGACGTCGAGGGACCCGACCTTCGGCGCGCGGTCTGCCCAGCCGAATCCGATCGCCGATAGGCGCCCGCCCGGCGCGGCGAGCGTGGCCTTGAGATGATTGTTCCCCACGGTGCGCGCTCCCTCCAGCCGGACCCCGCGGGCGCCGAAGACCGGACCGGGATTCCCCATGCCGCACGGCTCGAGGTGTCGGCAGAGTTTCTCGAGCTCCAGATTGACGTCGCCGAGTCCCAGCACGAGATCGATACGCTGCTCGGGACCGAGATCGTCGGGGCCGAGTGTCTCCCGGGCGATCGCGGCGAAACGCGCGCGAAACTCGTCCAGCCGCTCCCGGCGAATGGTGAGGCCGGCGGCCATGTGGTGCCCACCGAAGCGTTCCAGCAGATCGCCGCACTGGTGCAGCACGGCATGGAGGTCGAAGCCCGAGATGCTGCGCCCGCTGCCCTTGCCGATCTCGCCGTCGAAGGCGATCAGAAAGGCAGGGCGCCCGAAGCGTTCCACCACCCGGGAGGCGACGATGCCGACGACTCCGGCATGCCACTTGTCAGAGGCGAGGACCAGGGCAGCATCGGTGTCCGGATCCCGCTCGCGCTCCACCTGCTGAATCGCCTCCTCGAGGATCCGCTGATCGAGAGTCTGCCGCTCCGTGTTCATTCCTTCCAGCTGCTTCGCCAGCCGCGCGGCCTCGGCCCCGTCGTCGGTGAGCAGCAGCCGGAGCCCGTCGGTGGCATCCCCGACCCGGCCGGCGGCGTTGAGCCTCGGCGCGAGGATGAAGCCCACCTGCCCTGCCCGGATCTCCTTCCCCTCAAGGCCACTCTCCCGGATCAGCGCGCGGATGCCGGGCCAGCGGCTCTCCGGCAGCAGCCGGAGACCGTGCCTGACAAGCGCCCGGTTCTCGCCGATCAGTGGGACGATATCGGCGATGGTCGCCAGCGCGACCAGATCGAGAAAGTGATAGGGCAGGTTCTCGGGGAGCCCGAGCGCCGGCACCAGCGCCTGCACCAGCTTGAAGGCGATCCCGGTACCGCAGAGGTGCCGCAGGCCGGAGGTATCGTCTGCCCGCTGGGGATCCACCACCGCCGTGGCCCGCGGCAACGTCTCGCCAGGCAGGTGGTGGTCGGTCACCACGACGTCAAGCCCTTCGGCGCGGGCCGAATCGACGGCCTCGACGGCGGTGATGCCGCAATCGCAGGTGAGGATCAACGAAGCGCCGACGCTCCTGGCGTATGCGATGCCGCTCGGGCCGAGATCGTAACCGTCGCGCAGCCGATGGGGCACGAAGGGATGCACCTTCGCGCCGGCGATGCCGAGTGCCCGGGTGAGGAGGGCGGTCGCACACTGGCCATCGACGTCGTAGTCGCCATGCACCACGATGCCGCGGCCGGACTTCACCGCGCGGGTGACGGCATCCACCGCTTCCGGCATTCCGGCGAGACGCAGTGGGTCGGAGAGCTCGTCCAGCGACGGGCGCAGGAAGCGCCGGGCCAGCTCCGGCGTGGTGAGACCGCGCTGCGCGAGCAGCGCCGCGAGTGCCGGGGAAACACCGAGCCCCTGAGCGAGGGCGCCAACCAGGTCGCCGTCCGGCGCGCGCTCCACCTTCCAGCGAAGCGGCGGAACCGGAAACGGCCTAGTCAATCGCCTCTTCCATCGCGAACAGAATCACGCCGCAGCTTTCGCAGGCATCGATCAGGGTGCCGGCCCTGATCTGGCTCCGACGGTTGAGTGGAATCGCGGTGTTGCACGCGCCGCAGGCAGGGCCGCTCAGCGCCACTACCGCGTGCACCGACTTCACGCTGCGGAGCCGTTCGTACCGGGTGCGCAGGGTCCGGTTGACCTCGGAGGCCGTGGCATCCCGCGCGCCGAGTGCCTTGTCCCGGATGGACTCGGCGTCCACCCGGCGGAGGTCGAGCGCGCCGCGCGCGGCGCCCTGCGCCTCGCGCATCTGCTGCAGCTTCGCGTCGGCATCACGCGCCACCGCCTCCGCGGCCGACAGGACCTCGGCCAGCTTCATCCACTCGGCCTCCTCCTTGGCGAGCATCTGCCGGGCGAGGTCGAGTTCGACATTCACCGCCGCCAGCTCCTTGGGCGTCTTCACGGAATCCATGCGGGCCTTGCCGCGCTCCTCGAGCTTCTTGTAGTTCTCCATCTTGGCCTCGATGTCCTTGCGCCGCTTCTGCGCCTCGGCCACGGCGCGGTGGGCCTGTTCCCTGGCCTTCTCTGCGTCCACGAGTTGATGATCAAGCGCCTGGACTTCGGCGAGCACCGCATCGAGTCCCCGGTCAGCCTCGAGCAATGAGACATCCTTCGCCTGGAGTTCCAGGAGCTTCGTGATATCTGGATGCATT
>JBDTTN010000533.1:0-2628 GCA_039930625.1 Gemmatimonadota bacterium
CCCGCACCGTGTCGCGCACCCGGTCGAAGATGTCTTCGATGACATCCTTGTTCGATTCGAGGAAGGCTTCGCCCTCGGGAGTGATGTGGTAGATCTTCTTGCCGCCCTCTTCCACCACCCGCACATAGCCCTGGTCCTCGAGCATCTGGAGCGTCGGATAGACGGTGCCGGCCGACGGCGTGTAACAGCCGGCGAGCTTCTCTTCCAGGGCCTTGATCAGCTCGTAGCCGTGGCTGGGCTTTTCCTTGAGCAGGCGGAGAATGACGAACTTGACCTCTCCCGACTCGAACATGGGTCCGCGCCGGTGCTTCTGGCGACCGCCTCCCATCCGGAATCCGAACAAACCCGGGCCGGAAAAGAGCTCGGCCAAATCCCCTAAACCCCAGTCATCACGTGGTTTATGCATATATTGCTCGCTTTAAGATAGGTCCCACGACATACAATACGACATACTGTACGATATATCGTACGCAATGTTTCCAGGTCGGTCAAGATCTGCCGCTCCGCACAACCGTTCTGGCGTTTCGGGAATCAGACAGGGAACTTCATCCGACAAGCATGATGACTCTCGCGCAGGACCTCCGGTTCGCGCTCCGTACGCTGCGTCGCCGGCGCGCCTTTGCCGCGATCGCCATCGTCACCCTCGCCCTGGGGATCGGCGCGGCCACGTCCATCTATACCGTGGTGGACGGGATTCTCTTCCGCCCGCTTCCGTTTCGCGACGCCGGCCGGCTGATCGCCGTGTGGCAGACCTATCCGCACTGGAAGAAGGAGCCGATCCTGCGGCGCTCATGGGATCGCATCGGGCTCTCCATTCCCGAGTACATCGATTGGCGTGGCGCTCAGAAATCATTTCGCAACGTCGCGATCTGGGGCACTGACGGGAGAACGCTGGGTGAGGGTGCCTCACGCGAGCTGGTCGGGCTCACCATGGCGAGCGCGTCCTTTCTCGACGTGCTCGGAGTCGAGGCGGCGCTGGGGCGTTTCTTTCTTCCCGGCGAGGACGTCGTAGGCGGCGCGCCCGTGACGGTAATCAGCTACGACAACTGGCAGTCCAGATACGGCGGCGACCCTTCGGTACTCGGCCGAGCCGTGCATTTCGACGATGGCACCTACACGATCATCGGTGTCCTGCCCAGAGGCCTCTCGCTCGATCACGGTGAAGCGGCCAGTCCGTACTGGATTCCGGTGGGGCAGGACTCGACCAACGCGCACGAGCGGGGAAATCACGACTACGCCGCGCTGGGCCGACTCAAGCCAGGGGTGTCGATAGTCGCCGCGTCCGGAGAAGCCGAGGGCCTTCTGCGAGGAGAGCACAAGAAGGAGCAATTCGGAATCCGGCTGCAGGACTGGCAGGGAGATCAGACCCGGAAGGTGCGAAGTCCACTGCTGCTCCTGCTGGGTGCCGCGGCGTTACTCATGCTGATCGCATGTCTGAACGTCTCCACGCTGTTGCTGGGGGAGGCGGCGTCGCGCCGGCAGGAGATCGCTGCGCGAGTGGCCATGGGGGCGGGCCGGCGCCGCATCATCGGGCAGCTGCTCACCGAGGGCTTCGTGCTCGCGGCCGCCGGCTCCGTCATCGGTGCCCTGATGGCGTGGAGCGGTACCCGATTGCTGGTGGCACTGGCGCCGCAAAACATCCCCGGATTGCTGGATGTGCGGATGGATGTTCGGGTCCTGGGATTTGCCGTAGCCGCGGCCCTCGTGGTCGGCATGATCGTTGGCCTGACGCCCGCGCTGACCCTCGCAGAATCGAACCCCGCCGAAATCCTTCGGGGAGGCAGTGGCCAGAGCGTGCGCGGGAGAGGGTCGCTGCAGCGAACCCTGGTGGCCGTTGAGCTGGCTCTGTCCGTCGTCCTCCTGGTGGCCGCGGGCCTCATGTCGCGTACACTCCTGAAGCTCACCGCCGTCGATCCCGGATTTCGTACCGAGAACCTGATGGTGGTGAAGATGCTGGTGCCACCGGCTACGATGCTCGATCCCGACGCTGTCACTCGGTTCTTCGAGGAATCCTCCAGCCGGATTCGCGCTCTTCCGGGAGTGATGGGAGTGACCGCGGTCACGACGTTCCCGTTCGGCGGCGGATCGAGCAGCACCTCCTTCGCGAAGGAAGGTGAGCCGGAGCATCCCCTTCCTGGGCAACCGTCCCACGAGGCCCAGCGGCGCACCACCCTGCCCGGATATTTCGCGGTCATGGGAATTCCGTTGCTGGCGGGGCGGGATTACGGGCTCGCCGACCGGGCTGGTGCGCCGCTGGTCGTGGTGATCAACGAAACGCTGGCCCGGCGGGACTGGCCGGCGGAGTCGCCGATCGGCCGCCGGATATTGTACCAGAATGAATGGCGCGAAATCATCGGCATCGTGGGCGACAACAAGTTCGGCCGGCTCTCGACCGACGCCGAGGCGACGATCTTCGCGCCGCAGGCTCAACGGCGCAGCGCCGGTGGTCTCGCGCTCCTGATCCGCGGACAGCACGACCCCCGGCCATTGCTGGACGGGGTTCGTCGCGAGATCCAGGCGGTCGAGCCGGGCTCGGTGATGCTGGGCGCCGACCTGATGACCGACCTGGTCAGGCGGTCGTTTGCGGAGGAACGCTATCGCGCCATCCTCATCGTGCTCTTCGGCGTC
>JBDTTN010000534.1:0-2618 GCA_039930625.1 Gemmatimonadota bacterium
CTCAGTCAGCGATGGCGAGCTCGACGAGGTCGAGCAGTTCTTCGACGAGCGGCTGGACTGCGCTCGCCGATTCGGCGGTGGACCAGAGTGCGCGGATCTCGCGGCGGACGGCGTCAGCTCGTTCCAGCGCTGCCCGGCCATGGTAGATGAGTTCGCCAATATCGAGGATCGCACCCTCCGGTTCCGCGGCGGCCGCGACCGGCTCGGCTGCTGGCAACGACGCGACGGTCGGTGCCGGGTCAGGCGCCGCCGCAGGCATGGCGTACGCCGCCTCGAGTTCCTCGTAAGTCGTGAAGCTGGCAGCCAGGTCCCAGCTGTCGCGCTCGTGCGTCGCGCCAGTGGCTCGCACCGCCTCAACAGCCGGAGCCGACTCAGCAGACGGCGCGGCCGCAACGGCTACTGGCGGCTCCGGGGCCAGGGATTCGATCGGTACCACCTCCGACGGCGCCAGGGACTCGATCGGCACCACATCGGATTCATCGTCGGCCACCACCGCACCGAGCAGGTCGAGCGCGGTGATCAGCTCCTCGAAGACCGCCGCAAGGGTGGCGGGCTGGGTCACCTCGGTGAAACCGCGCAGCCGCGTGCCGGCTTCCCGGATCAGGTCGGTGAAGCGCGCCGGTTCGCGGGCGGCGGCTCCGCGGCTGACGGCCGATCGGGCCGAGACGGCGAAAGAATCGACGCTGAGTTCGAGGGCCCCGGGAAGGCCGGTGGCGAGGGTGCGGAGGTCGGCGAGCAGCAGATGCAGCCGCAGATCTCGCTGTGACGCCGCGGTAACTTCGGCAATCTCATCGGCCGCCTGACAGAGATGCTCGCCGCGACTCACCACCGCCGCGGCACTCATGGACGCCGCGGCGATCCCCCGCGGCGCGGTGCCGCGCTGGACAATGCCCTCTTCGCCGGCGAAGAAGAGCGATTCGATCGGCACGACCGGTGACTCCTGCGCCGCGGGGGCGAGCAGCAGCGAGGCGAAGCGCCGAAACTCGGGTGCTTCGGGCTCGGGCCGGCCGTGTTCCGCGATATCGCGTGCGGAGCGAGCCAGGGCCGCCGCCGCCGCGTCCATGCGCGCGCCGCCCTCCTTCGCGGGGAGTTCCAGGCGAGCCAGACTGTTGACGGTGCGTTCGATCCCGTCCAGCAGATCAGGAAGGGGCGGGTAGTCGACGAGCGCCGCGAGGCCGCGCAACGGCTGCATCCGGCGGAGCAGCGCCTGCAGCGATTCGGTGGAGGAGCCACCCCCGCTCAGGCTGCGCCCCGCCTGGTCGAGCACGCTGCCGAGCGCCGCTGACTCGCGGGCCAGGAAGACCCGCACCCCGGTCTCGGTCGCGGCGGGCGTGGGTGAGGCGATGGGCCGTGCGGCGTTTCCCGCCGCCTCCTCCAGCCGGAGTGCGAGCCGCTCGGCGCGAGCGGTATCGTCCGGGGTCCACGACTTGACCCGTTCGAGCAATGTCCGGAGCACGTCGACCGCTTCGCGGCACAGGGCGGCGAGGCCGGTATCCCACGTCCGTCGCCCGTCGCGGTAGCCCCGAACGAGATGCTCGAGCCCATTCGAGGCACGCGCAATCGCCTGCTGATTGGCCATGAGCGCGCTGCCGCGGAGGGCGCGGGTGAAGCGCACCAGCTCGTCGGCGTTCGGCGCGGTGGCGGTCGCGGCGAGCGACGCCAGGCGGTCGAGGTACTCGCCCGCCTCAAGCGCAAAGAAATCATCGATGCCGAGCGGCTGGCTCATGACGGTCTGGAGTCCGAAGGTGCGGGTCCGAGTGACGCTGCGCGGATCAGGGTCCCTCCGATGGCTCGGAGCTCGGAACCCGCCGACCCTTTAGTGTAGGAGCCGACTGCACGCAGGTCAAATCGTGGCCCGTGCGGCATCGATGAGGGCGCGCATCTCGGCCACGGCCGAGCTCATGCCCACCATCACGGACCGGCTCACGATGCTGTGCCCGATGTTCAGCTCCTCGATGCCTGCGATCGCGGCCACCGGCTTCACGTTGCGGTAGGTGAGTCCGTGTCCGGCGTGCACGGCGAGTCCGAGGGCACGCGCCAGGCGCGTCGCCTCGACGAGTTCGGCCCGCGCGGCGTCCGCGTTGGGCCAGGCGTGCGCGTACCGCCCGGTGTGCAGCTCAATGGCAGGGACACCGAGCCCGTGGGATCGCTCCACGCTCTCGCGGGTCGGGTCGATGAACAGGCTCACCCTTGCCCCCGCAGCCGCGAGGCGGCCGATCACATCGTGCAGCCGGCCGACGTTGCGGGTGAGATCGAGGCCCCCTTCCGTGGTGACTTCTTCACGTCGCTCTGGAACGAGGGTGGCCTGGAAGGGCCGCAGCCGGCAGGCGAGGGCGACGATCTCCTCGCTGGTGGCCAGCTCGAGGTTGAGCGGCGTCGCCAGGCTCGATGCGAGGCGCACAATATCCTCGTCCTGCATGTGCCGGCGATCTTCGCGCAGATGCGCCGTGATTCCGTCCGCTCCGGCCGCTTCCGCCAGCGCCGCGGCCGCGATCGGATCGGGCTCGTCGGTGCGCCGGGCCTGCCGGACCGTCGCGACGTGATCGATGTTGATGTAGAGACGCATCGGCGTCATTGCCCGCTCCAGAAGCCTCGTTTATGTTGCGCCCTTCGATTCC
>JBDTTN010000535.1:0-2618 GCA_039930625.1 Gemmatimonadota bacterium
TGAACGGCGACAGGACGCGCGCGGGAGGGCTATCGGGTTACTTCGCCGGCGGCAGCAGCACCGCGTCGATGATGTGGATGATGCCGTTGCTCGCCTGGACGTCGGCGCTGGTGACGTTGGCCATGGCCGGACCGACGTGCACCGCCGAGCCCGCCAGATGAATCTTCAGATCGGAGCCCTGGACAGTCTTGAGCGTCACATAGCCATTCTTGTCCGCGCGGGCCATGAGATCGGCCGCAGTGACGATACCGGCGACAACGTGGTAGCTGAGGATCGAGGTCAGCTTGGCCTTGTCCTTGAGCAGCCCATCAACCGTGCCCGCCGGGAGCTTGGCAAAGGCGGCATCGGTGGGTGCGAAGACCGTGAACGGGCCCTTGCCGTTGAGGGTGGTGATGAGGTCGGCCGCCTGGAGCGCAGCCGCCAGGGTCTTGAACTGACCCGCCGCGACGGCGGTCTCGACGATGTTCCTGGGCTCGGCGGCCATCGCCGGAGCCGACTGGGCCTGCAGCGAAGCGGTGGCCAGGAGGGCCAGGAGCAGGGCGGACGCCGCGGCCGGAACCCGGCCCAGCCACCGCTGCTGAATCCCCTTCCACTGCATCGCCTGCCATAAGGCGCTCAGGCCAACCAGCCCATAGACCAGGCGGCTGATGGCGCTGCCCTCGCCGAAGAGAGTGGAGACGAGGTTCGGACCGCCGAGTCCGATGATCCCCCAGTTGAGGCCCCCGATAACCAGCAGCACTGCGGCGGTGATGTCGAGCTTCTTCATGGAATGAATCCCTATTGAGTGAGTAGTACCGTATAACTTCTGTCTAAGAAGATATGGCAAATGATGGCACTTGTCAATGGGTTGTCCAAGTCTATTTATTGACAATACTTATACAAATGCCTATTTTCAGCCTGTGTCTACCCCACTATCTGATCTTACCACTGGCCTCCCTCTCCATCCTGTCCGGGTCGTGGCCCAGCGCACCGGCCTGAGCAGCCATGTCCTCCGGGCCTGGGAGCGACGCCACTCCATTGTCACTCCGGTCCGGACGGAGGGGGGGCAGCGGCTCTATACCGACGGGGATATCGAGCGGCTCACGCTGCTCAGGCTGCTGACGGAGCGGGGTTACGGGATCGGCCGGCTGGCGTTGCTGCCGAGCGAGGAGCTGAACCGACTCGTCGAAGAGGAAGCGCCGGCGCCGGTGAGCGAGGAGGCGGCGGGATTGGTTGCGGAGAGCGCTGGGCCGGAGGCGGCTCGCGCCGGGGCCATTCGGGCGATCGAGGCGCTGGATGCCCAGGTGCTCAAGCAGGTGCTCGAGCGTGGCGTTGTGGCGCTGGGGGTGCCGCCCTTTCTGGACGAGGTGCTCGTCCCCGTCCTCACCGAGATCGGCAGCAGGTGGCGCGCCGGCCGGATGAGTATTGCCGGCGAGCACCTCGCGACCGCGGTGGTGCGGCAGGTGCTGAGCTGGGTTCGGGAGACGGCGGAGAGCCGGGGCGCGGGGCCGCTGCTGGTCGTGGCGACGCCGTCGCGCCAGGTGCACGAGGGCGGAGCGTTGCTGGTCGCGGCGACCGCCGCCGCCGAAGGGTGGCGGGTCACCTACCTCGGCGCCGACCTGCCGATCGCGGAGATCGCGGATACCGCACGCCGAACCGGGGCGCGGGCCGTTGCGCTGAGCGTGCTGCACCCCGACGACGACCCACAGCTCGCCGGGGAGCTGCTCGCGCTGCATGCGGCCCTGCCCGCGGGGGTGTCCCTGCTGGTGGGCGGCAGTTCGGCGACCGCCTATGCCGGTGCGATCGAGACCGCGGAGGGGGCGATCGTGGCGGATCTCCCGTCGCTCCGTCAGGTACTCCGCTCACTCGCCGTGCCGGCGCTGGCCCAGACGTGACCCGCGCGCGCCGCGTGCTCCTGACCGGGGCCACCGGTTATGTCGGTGGCCGGCTCCTCGCCGCGCTCGAGGCAGAGGGCCGCCAGCTGCGGTGTATGGTCCGACGTCCCGAATACCTTCTCCCGCGCGTCGCCGCCGGCACCGAGGTGGTCGCCGGGGACGTGTTCGACCCCGCCTCGCTCGAGGCGGCGCTGGCTGGCGTGGATACCGCGTACTACCTGGTGCATTCCATGGAAGCGGAGGGGTCGTTCGAGGACGCGGACCGCCGAGGCGCGAGCAATTTCGCCCGTGCGGCCAGAGCGAGGGGCGTGCGGCGCATCATCTACCTCGGCGGCCTGGGCGGCGGCGCGGGGCTCTCATCCCATCTCGACAGTCGCCAGGAGGTTGGGGGGATCCTGGCGGAGTCGGGAGTCGTCACCATCGAACTTCGCGCCGCCATCATCCTGGGTTCCGGCAGCGTGTCGTTCGAGATGATCCGCGCGCTGGTGGAGGCGCTGCCGATCATGATCACGCCGCGGTGGGTCGCGACGCGGACCCAGCCGATCGGGATCGAGGACGTGATCACCTATCTCACCGAGGCCCTCGACCTGCCCAGTCAGGCAAGCGCGATCTTCGAGATCGGCGGGCCGGACCAGGTGTCCTACGGCGAACTGATGCGGGAGTATGCCCGGCAGCGGCGGCTCCGCCGCTGGCTGATTCCGGTGCCGGTCCTCACGCCCCGGCTCTCGAGTCTGTGGCTCGGGC
>JBDTTN010000536.1:0-2597 GCA_039930625.1 Gemmatimonadota bacterium
TCTACCCACGAGGGGCACCGCAAGAAGTCCGGTGCGGGCGGCGGACGAGACTGGTAGTTGCGGCAGATAGCGCGCCGGTTACTGTACCTCAAACTTCCTGCTCGCTTCGGCTCCCTGCGTTCCCGCCGCACCGGAGGCTACATGATCCAGCCGCGTGTCTGGCTGCTGTCTGCATTGTTGCTCCCCGCCGCGCTCCGCGCGCAGCGCCCGGTTGATCGCAGCTCCCTCGACGCCCTCCGCGACTCTCTCGCCGTCATTACTGCAGCCCAGGAGCTGGTTCCCGTCGATCGCGACTCCAAGGGATCCGTGCCGGAGCTGCGCCGGGCGCTGATCGTTTTGCGCCGAGCGGAGCTGGGGAGCAGCCGGGAGCCGTTCGACCAGGCACTCCAGACGCTGGAAGCGACCACGCGCCGGGACGGGGACTGGCCCTACCCGTGGTATCTCGTCGGACTCATTCAACTCTCGATGTATCAGGGGCAGTATGTCGCCAAGTCCACGGACCTGACGCCGTCCGGCATGTCGTACCGGGAGGCCGCGATGCGCTCCCTGGGCTTGTCGATCGCGGCCGATTCAAGCTTCTCTCCCGCAGCCGATGCGCTCGCAGGGGTCGTAACCTCGCTCGGTCATCGCCTGCTCCCGAAGTCCCTCGCCGAGCCGGTCCGGCGGGCGTACGCCGCCACCGCGCGCTCCCCCGAGGTGAGCCTGGCGGCTGCGCGCCTGGCCTTCGGCGATGGGCACTACGACGTCGCGCTGGAGATGCTGGGCGACTATCTGCGCCGCGGAGGGGATCCGGGGATGGCGCGGGTGGAACAGGCGCGCTCGCTGATGGCGCTCGGTCGGGGAGATGAAGCGGCACGTACCTACCTCGAGGGAGTAACCAAACTGGAGGAGGCGGGGCGGCTGGCGTACCGTGAGGATCTCGCCTGGATCGCGACAGCCGCCGAGATCGCGGCCTTCGACAGCCTGCCCCTCGCGGCGCTGCCGGAGTGGGTGGGGCGCTTCTGGCGGGAGCGTGATGCGCTGAATCTTCGCGCACCTAACGAGCGACTGATCGAACACCTGCGGCGCTGGGTCTACGTGCATGAGCACTTCCTGCTGCACCGCCCCGACGACGTCCCCGCGAACGCGGAGGGATTCGGCCCGCAGGATCAGGCCTCGCTGTTCGAGGTGGGTGCGATCGACGAGGTCCTCATCGAGGTCGCCGCCGGGATTCCCGCCTTTCGCGCCTACCGGAGAACCCAGTGGGAGGTGGACGATCGCGGGGTGCTCTACATGCGGCACGGTGAGCCGACCAAGAAGGTCAGCTCGGTGGCCGGCCCGCCGAACGAGTCCTGGGCCTACGACCTGCCCGAGGGGCGCCGGATCTTCCATCTGCTGGGCAGCAGGGCGCTCGGCACCCAGGCCGCCACCACCCTCACCGCTTCGCTGCCGCTCGACCCCGACATGCTGGATGCGCGCGCTGATCTGGACTCCCGTTACGCCGCGCTCGCTTCCCGGATCCAGCTGCTCCGCGCCCAGGCCGCCACACAGGCGCGGATGAATCAGCTGGCCACCCAATCGCTGACGCCCCAGGCCGCATCGTCCCAGGACGCGTCCAACAACGCGGAGGGGGGTGTCGCGGCGGCAGGACTGCGCAACTCGGTGCTGACACAGACCAATTCCCGATTTCCCGCCTCGGCACTGCAGCGCGAGGTCCTGAAGAATCGGTCGGCGATCGCCGCCGCCGTCACGACCGACGGGTACCCGCTGCACTACAAGGAATCACTTGACGCCATCGTGCAGGTCTACGGCGTCGGCTTCGGGGAGGGAGAGCAGCGCCGGATTCTCGCGGTTTTCGCGGTGCCGGGGCGGAAGTTGACTCCGCGACCTCGTCCGGACGGAGGCCCCGGTCTCCTCTATCCCCTGAACTTCCGGCTGATAGCGCTGGACCGCGCCACCGGAACCGTCCGACAGATGGACACCACCCGGACATTCGTCACCCGGGATACACTCCGAGGGGAGCAGCATCTCACCGGCCTCCTTGAACTGTCCATCCCACCGGGGAGCTACCAGGTTCGCGCCCTGATCACCCAGCCCGGCGTGGACGCAGGGACCGGGATCGGGCGGGACAGTGTCGAGATACCGGCCTCCCCCCGCGACCTGGTGCTGTCCGATCTCGTCCTAGGGCGGGAGGACAGCGGACTGGGCTGGAACTATGGCGGGGGTCGGATTCCGCTCAACCCTCTTAATGCCTTCCCGAAGGGCGCCAATGCCGACCTCTTCTACGAGGTGGGTGGGTTGGTGAGTGGCCGACGCTACACCGTGACGATGTCGGTCCGGAAGGCCTCCGACAAGCCGGAGGCGAAGCCCGGCCTGCAGCTCTCCTTTGATTTTACTGCAACCGCCGCCTACGAACGGGTCAACCGTGGCCTTGGCCTCGGGAATCTCAAGCCGGAGGCCTATCTACTGCAGGTCGCGGTCACAGAAGCCGATTCCCCCCGGCAGGTGAGGCGGGAGCGTGCACTCAACATTCTGGCGAAGTAGATTACGGGACCTTTTCAACCCTCAGGGGCTACCGATGTCGAACCCGTTTGGCAGTAACACCTCCACTTCCACCT
>JBDTTN010000537.1:0-2587 GCA_039930625.1 Gemmatimonadota bacterium
AGCAGCCGGCCCAGCAGCAGCCGGAGACCTTCACGCAGCACCAGCACGTCGGCGTTGTCGGTCACGAAGGCGCTGGTGGCGCCCAGATGCAGGAACGCCCGCGCCGCGGGGGCCTGGTCGCCGAACTGGTGCACGTGCGCCATCACATCGTGCCGGAACTTCTTCTCGTAGGCGGCGGCAGCCTCCAGATCGGCGTCGTCCAGATGCGCGCGCATCTCGACGAGCGCGGCCTCGGGTATGTCGAGTCCCAGCTCCCGCTCGCTCTCCGCCAGCGCCAGCCAGACTCGACGCCACAGGCCGATGCGGTAACGCTCGCCCCACAGCCGCTGCATTGCGGGGGAGGAGTAGCGGGTGCCGAGCGGCGAGCGGTAGCGGTCGTCGGTCATTGGAATTGCAGATCGGTGTAGGTGATCGAGCCATCGCGCTCGAAGAAGACCCGGACCGGCTGCCGCGAGCGCAGCCCTTCGATCACCTGGCGCACGTCGTCGGCGGTGGCGATCCGGCCCCGGTTCACCCCCACAATGACGTCGCCTTCGACCAGCCCCGTCGCCTGCGAAAGCTCGCGGGAGATCCGGAAGATCAGCGCGCCACGCTCCGACTGAACGGCGCGTTCCGCCCTCACCTGGCTCGTCAGCGTCACCAGCTGGAGATCCTTGAGAACGGTGATCTTCTCGGCCGTCGCCGTGGGCAGGTCGCCGCTGGTAAGGTTGACGCTGTGATCGCCGTCGCTGCGTCTGGCCGTGAGCCGGGCCGCGTCGCCGACGCGCAGGTCCAGCTTGACCGCCTCCCAGTCGAGGTAGTTGTGCAGCGGGCGGTCGTTGGCGCGGGTGAGGACATCGCCTCTCCGGAGCCCGGCCTTCTCCGCCGGTCCCCCCGGGGCCACTCCGGTCACCAGCACACCCCCCTGTGACTTCCAGTTCCGGAGGCTCTCGGCGCCCGCGACGTCGAAGCCCACCCACGCCCGCCGCACCTGGCCGTTGCGAATGATTTCGTCCGCCACCCGCAGCGCCCGCTCGATGGGGATCGCGAAGCCGAGCCCGATCGATCCGCCATTCTGCGTGAAGATCGAGCTGTTGACGCCGATCACGTCGCCCAGCGCATTCGCCAGCGGCCCCCCCGAGTTGCCGGGGTTGATCGACGCGTCGGTCTGAATCATGTCGAGATAGAGGCCCGACTGGTCCCGCCCGGGAAGGATGTTGCGGTGCACCGCACTGATTACGCCGGCGGTGACCGTCGGTTCCGCGTTCCCGAGCAGGTAGGCGAAGGGGTTGCCGAGCGCCACCACCCATTCGCCGATCATCAGATCGGTACTCTTGCCGGTGGTAGCAGTGGGGAGCCCCTTCTTCGGGACCCGGATGATTGCGATGTCGGTGAGTCCGTCCTCTCCAAGCAGCTCCGCCGGCTGGTCGGTGCCATCGGCGAGCGAGACAATGATCTTCTGCGCGCCGTTCACCACGTGCTGGTTGGTGATGATGATCCCGTCGGGCCGGATGATGAAGCCGGTGCCGAAGCTCTGCTGCTCCCGCGGCGACTGCGGCACAAAGAAGAAGTCGAATGGGGTCTGCGGATCGGCCTGACGGGTGCTGGTGACCGTGATTGAGACGACCGCCGGGGAGACCCGCTCCGCCGCCTCCACGATCGCGGTACGCCGGCTGCCCTCCACGGTCGCGGAGACCGCCGGACGGGCAGGACGCTGCGCCTGGAGTGTCTCGACAAATTCCGGCGAGCGCTCGCTGCCGGTGCAGCTGAGGACCGACACCATCGCGGCGAGACAGGCGAGTCGAGTATTCACTGTGCCGCCTCGAGGTAACACGCGATGGGATACTCCGCAGCGACGAAGTACAGCCCCTGCGGCGGGGCCGGTGGGCTGGTCGCCTGGTTGTCGGTGCTGGTGAGTAGCGTGGCCATGTCCTCCAGGGGGCGTCGATCGAGGCCGATGTCTACCATGGTGCCAACAAGGAACCGGACCATGTGGTGCAGGAATCGGTCGGCAGCCACGTGAAAGCGGAAGCCCCGGTCATCCTCCCGGGGCTCCCAGTGTGCCATTCGGACCGTGCACTCATAGGGGCGCCCCGGATGCGCGCCCGACGTCGCCTGTACCGAGTTCTCAGTTGCAGGTCTGCGGACAGCGAAGCCGTGAAAGGCATGGGTTCCGAGCAGCAGCGCCGCGGCGGCATCCAGTCGCGCTCGAACCAGGGGGCGGCCCAGCGCCCATTCATACGGCCGGCGGAAGGGAGAGGCGCTCGCCTCGTCGGTGCCGATGTCATACCGGTATCGGCGCCCGGTGGCGCTCTTGCGCGCGTGGAAGCCGGCGCTCATCGACGAGATCCGTTCCACCCAGCAGTCGCGTGGAAGCAGGGCATTGAGGGCCCGCCGGAGTCCGTCGGCTGTCCACTTCGTCGGTACCGCGAAGCTGACCCCCATTCCGCTGGCGTGAACTCCGGCGTCGGTGCGGCCCGCCCCGTGGGTCACCACCCGCCGTCCGCACAACCGCTCCAGCACCCCCTCCAACTCCGCCTGAACGGTGCGGCTGTCCGGCTGTCGCTGCCAGCCGGCGAAATCGCCGCCATCGTAATGCAGGAGGGCC
>JBDTTN010000538.1:0-2585 GCA_039930625.1 Gemmatimonadota bacterium
ATCTCGCCGGGGATGTAGATCGACCAGAACTGAGCGCCGAGCTGGCCGGCGGCGAGTCTTTCGAGGTCGGTGTAGCCCTTGGTGTGGCCCCGAAGATCGTAGGCCACGACATCCCGCGGAGCGTCCTTGGAGGTACGGATCTCCCACGGCAAGTCGTTGTGCCCGTCGATCAGGATGGTGCTCGCGAGCAGGCGCCTGGCATGCTCAAGCGCGGGATCCGGGGCCTGCGCCTGTGCCACCATGGGTACGAGGACCAGAGTGAGGAGTAATGAGTGAGGCGTGCAGCTTCGCAGGACTCTCGACCAGGCAGACGATTGAACGACCATGGAAGGTGCTCCAGAGACAGGGGTACGGTGGCTCGAAACCTTCACTCCTCGCGCCTCACTCACCAACTCGCATGCCGCCCACTTTTCCGAGCTGCACCAGCTCCGGGCGTTCGAGGAACTCGGGACAGATGGTCTGGTCGTACTCGTACGGTCCACCAGTTTCGGCATCGGTCCAGGGAAAGGCCCGGCAGACTTCGGGATAGTGCGGATCCTTGTGGATGGTGCAGCCATTCTCCACCAGAAAGATGCAGCGCCGCTGCTTCACGCGGGTACGCCACTCCCCCCAGCGGGTGCGGTACACCTTGTCGCGCCCGTAGCGGGCGCCGAGCGCGTCGGCCTCTGCCTCACTCAGGGTGACACCCCAGCTGCAGCAGTTGGAAGCGTGGGGACAGGGGAAGCAGGGGAGCGAGGGGAATTCTGGTGGCATCAGTTCCGAGTTCCGAGTTCCATGTTCCGGGTTCCGGGTTCCGGGTTCCGGGTTCCGGGTTCCGGGTTCTGGGTTCCGAGTTCCGGGTTCCGGGTTCCGGGTTCCGGGTTTCCACGGTACTGCCAGCGACGAATTGGTTGACACTTTGGAGAGACAGGTCGACATCGTTCGCAATGGGAACGGTCAAACGATTCGAAGACCTCGAAGTCTGGCAGCGATCCCTGCGCCTTGCCGTGAAGATCGATGAATGCTGCTCCAACGGAGCTCTTGCTCGAAACTTTGGCCTGAAAGATCAGATGCGACGCGCCGCCGTCTCCATAATGAGCAACATCGCGGAGGGGTTCGAACGTCGGAGCGTTGCGAGCTTTCGCTACTTCCTTCGCGTCGCAAAGGGATCCGCGGCAGAACTCCGTGCCCAGATCTATCTGTGCACCGAAAGAGGCTACCTCGAGCAACCGCTGGCCGATAACCTGATCATAGAAAGCGAGATCATCTCGCGCCTACTGGCCGCTCTTCTCCGCTATCTGGAGACCCGTTCCACCGCGAAGCAATGACCAAGTCTTGTGTCGCCCTACAACCTGGAACTCGGAACTCGGAACTCGGAACTATTTCAGTGCTCTCTTGATCACCCCGCCGTCGAGCTTCCCTTCCGACTTGACGCCGAGGATCCGCGCCAGGGTGGGCGCGATATCCACGGTGCGCACCGTGTCGGGGTAGAGACCCGGTCGGATCGCGGCACCGAGAAACGCGATCGGCACATCGACATCGTCGGGGTTGGTCGTTCCGTGCGTGGCGTAGCCGCCGCCTTCGGCCCAAATGTAACCGGGCTTCGCGGCCGCGCTGACGAGCCAGGGAAATTTCACGGGCAGGGTACGCCACCAGCGTGCAGCGTTGATGTCGGTCGAGATGGCGCCGCCCAGCGTCGCCGGCGTCCAGGCGTTGGCCACGCCGGCCATGCCCCAGACCCGCGGCGCGAGCTTGGTCGCGAGGCTCTCCGGATTGACGCCCGAGGCGCGGAGTTTGTCGATGTCGCCGTAGATGAGCCCCGACGATTCCTTGAGAATATGGTTGTCACCGGTGCGGGCCGCGAGCGAGGCATTCACCTCTTTCATCAGTGCACCGATCCGGATCCGTCCACCGGGCAGGCCGTGTGCCCGCAGAAACTCGGGGTAACTGGTGACGCCGTGGTCCGCGGTGAGGACCAGAAGAATCCGTTCCCGCGGGACGCTCTTTGCCAGCGAATCGAGGAAGACTCCGAGCCAGCGATCGAGCCGGAGCAGGTGATCGTGGAGCTCTCGCGAATCGGGGCCCCAGGTGTGGCCCACCTCGTCGGTGCCGGAGAGCCCGACCGCGAGGAGATCGGGCCGGCGGCGTTCTCCGAGATGGAGCGCGCGAGCCCCTTCCAGCGCGACGTCGAGGGTCAGCGAATCGATCCAGGGATAGTCGGCCACGCGCTGGCGGGCCTGGGCGGTGTCGGCCGGAAGCAGATGCGGGAAGCTGTTGTCCTTCCCACCGTTCTCGAAGCTCTGGTCATCGACTTCCGCATAGAACGAGTCGGGCAGCAACAGAGGCCAGCGATGGCCGGCCAACCGGGCGGCACCGTCGCGGAGATTCCAGGCGGTGAGCCAACTGGGGAGTGAATCGGCGTAGTAGGTACTCGTGGTGAAGCGTCCGCCGACATACCAGAAGACGGGGCCCTTGGCGCGGCCGATCGGGAGAATGGCGCCGCGGTCCTTCCGGGAGACCGAGAGAAAGCGCAGCTCGGGATCCGTCCGGCCCATCCAGTCCACCAGCGTAGTCCCCAGGAAGCGTGCCGGTGATGCCCCGGCCGC
>JBDTTN010000539.1:0-2582 GCA_039930625.1 Gemmatimonadota bacterium
CTCAACCTGATTGGACTTGGGCTCGGGCCCCTCTGCACCGGCATCGTGAGTGACCTGCTCACCGGCCGCTTCGGCGCCGAGGCGCTGCGCTGGGCGATGATCCTCGTCTGCCTCGCCTTCCTGCCGGCGATTGTCTGCTACCTGACCGCCGCCCGGGGCCTGCACCGGGACTTGGTGTCAGGCGCGTCATGAGAATGTTTCTCCGCGGTGAACAACGACATTACCACAAAGACGCCAAGGGCTCGACGCAAGAGCGAGCACCTCCGCCCGCTCCGTGCCTCCGTGGTGATGGCAGTTGACGATGCTCGTGGCATCGACAGCAACGCCGCAAACAGACCGGCGAGCCATCTGCCCTCTTCACACCTACGGCGCGTGCGCGCTCGGCGCCAAGCTGTGCCCGGTCAGGAATTGCCAGAGCCCCCGAGGTGCACCATCGCCAGCGCCATCGTTCCGACGAAGCTGAACTTCGTTCCGGTCGAATCCACGAATTTCATGCTGAACCCGGTGAGCACCGAGGCCGCGCCTGACACCAGCGGCGCGATCTCCGTCCGGGAAAAAATCGGTCTCGATCCGGACCCCCGGGGGCATCCCCCTGAACGGCCGTCGAGTGCTGACGCTCCGACAAGGATGCGCTCCCAGGTGAATGGCTGCCCCAACAGTGCCGCTGGCGCCAGCGTCACCCAGGTCGGGATCCAAGTCGGATACGAAAGCACCAGCGCCTATGTTGCCGCCTTTCGCCGGCTCTTCGGCCGCAGCCCGGGCAAGTACTTCGCGCCGGTGGAGCCGTCGGCCCCTTCGCGCTGAGCCGCGCCACCCCGCTATTCTTCCCACTCCATTTGTACGGGCGACCCATCGGGTCGCCCGAGTTACGCGAACGATCAGGAATTCCGCATGCCCACCATCCCTCCCCCTCTCGCCGAGCCGGCTTCCACCTTCGCCGCGCTCGGCGTCGCCCCTGCGCTTGTCGACGCGCTCACCGCGCTCGGCTACGAAGAGCCGACGCCCATTCAGCGCGAGGCGATTCCACCCATCCTCGCGGGACGGGATCTCCTCGGTCAGGCGGCGACTGGCACCGGCAAGACCGCCGCCTTTGCGCTGCCGCTGCTGCAGCGCCTTCCGCCTGGCCCACCACCGGCATCTCGCCCTGCGGTGCTGGTGCTCGTGCCCACGCGCGAACTCGCCATGCAGGTGGCGGAGGCCTTCCACCGCTACGGCCGGGCGGTGAATGCGCGCACCGTCCCGATCTACGGCGGCGCCTCGTTCGGTCAGCAGATCGCCGTGTTGAAGCGCGGCGTGCACGTCGTGGTCGCGACCCCGGGCCGCGCCCTCGACCATTTGCGCCGCGGCACCCTCGACCTGAGCGGCATCTCGGCCATCGTGCTCGATGAAGCCGACGAGATGCTCGACATGGGCTTTGCCGACGAACTCGAAGGCATCCTCGAGGCCGCGCCCACCAAGCGGCAGACGACGCTCTTCTCCGCGACGCTGCCTCCGCGCATTGCCAAGATCGCCGACCGGCATCTCCAGGATCCTGTGCGAGTCCTGATCGCGAAGGAGCAGACCGCCACGGGGGCACTCCCCAAGGTCCGCCAGACCGCCTACATGCTCGCCCGGGCGCAGAAGGTTCCCGCACTCGGCCTGGTCCTCGACATCGAAGATCCGACTCTCGCGCTGGTCTTCTGCCGTACCAGACATGAGGTGGACAGCCTCGCGGAGAGCCTGTCGGGCCGCGGCTATCGGGTGGAGGCGCTGCATGGGGGGATGACGCAGGATCAGCGCGACCGGGTGATGAAGCGCACCCGCGGCGGCACGGTGGATGTGCTCGTCGCGACCGATGTCGCGGCGCGCGGGCTCGATATCGAGCAGATCACTCACGTCGTGAATTTCGATGTGCCGGAATCACCGCAGACCTACATCCACCGGATCGGCCGCACCGGGCGGGCGGGGCGGGAAGGCGTCGCCATCACCTTTGCCGAGCCACGGGAGCACCGGCTGCTCCGGAGCATCGAGTCGCTCACCAAGCAGCGGATCACCGTGGCTCAGCTCCCCACCGTGCTCGATGTGCGCGCCAAGCAGCTCGAGCTCACCCGCGGCGCCATTCGTGAGGCAATCGTCGCCGGTGACCTCGACCGCTACCGTGTGGTGGTCGAGGCGCTCTCGGCGGAATTCGACGTGATGGACATCGCGGCCGCCTCGGTGCAGCTCGCCCACCTCGCCGGTGCCGGCGCAGGTGGCGATGAGATCGAGATTTCCGCCGCACCCGCTCCGAGCCCCCACGAACGAAAGCCGAGCGGCAAGCCCGCGGGGGTGAGCGGTGCCAAGGCCGGGAAGCGCAGCGCGACCTCGTCACGCGCCTCGACGGTGAAGATGGCCCGGATCTTCATCGGTTCGGGCAAGAACGCGAACATGCGCGCCGGGGACCTCGTCGGCGCGATCGCCAACGAATCCGGCATCGATGCCAAGAGCATCGGCGCCATCGAGATCGCCGAGCGGCACTCGCTGGTGGAACTCCCCGATGCGCTCGCGGATGCCGTCATCCTGGCGCTCCGGAAGACCTCCATCAAGGGCAAGAAGCAGACGGT
>JBDTTN010000540.1:0-2573 GCA_039930625.1 Gemmatimonadota bacterium
CGGTGCGCGGACCATACCACGTCCCCGTATATGCGTATCCATCGGCGACCCAGAGATCGCTGGTGTAACGCTCGGGGACATTGTTCCCACCGGCGAGGACCGAAAACGCAGCACCGGTCGTCGCCTGACTGTTGAAGGCCAGCGGCGAGCCGCTGTACCCGCTGAGCGTCGCGGTGACCGACTGCACCCCCACGCTCCCACCGAGTGTAGCAATCGCGGTCGAGATGCCCGCTGCATCGGTGACCGCCGAATCTGGAGCGACGCTGCCGCCGCCGGCCGTCACCTGCCAGTGCACGTAGACCCCGCTGATGGGGGATCCGTTCTGGTCGCTGACCTTGACCTGGTACGGTTGCAGCACCGTACCGGCCGGTGCGGACTGATTGTTTCCTGACAGTGAAGTGAGCAGCCCCTGGTACACTGGACTGGTACTCCCGCCAGTACACGCCGCGGTCACACTCAATCCGGCGACAATGCATCGATTGCGGAGGGTGAGTCTCATCATGTGCCTTCACGATACTGGAATGCCCGGTTACGGTGCCGTAGCCCAACTCACATCTTGTGGCGGTGCATCTGCCCGGCGGCCGGGTCGAGCAGTTCGCCATAGCGCCCCATGCGGTGCCCTTCCATCCGCCAGCTGAGCCGTAGTCCGGCGCTCAGAGTGCGCACTCGCGTGGAGCCGTACAGGGTTTGCGGCGTCAGCACTCCACCTCCGACGTTTTGTGCCGAGCCGATCGTCCCTTCGATGAATGGCTCCAAGCCGAGCGAGCCGTCTACGAGCCGGATCTCGTACCCATATCCCAAAGTATGCAGGGCGAAGCGGGTGACGCCGAGGATCGAATTCTCCAGGTGCGGCCGGACGGAGCGGAAGGGATCGAGCTCGCGCAAATCCTCGGGACGGTCGGTACGCTCTAACCGGTAATACACCGCGTGGGCACCTCGGCGATATGCGCTCTCGAAGAGCAGCGAGGTGAAAACAAAGAACCCCTGCGCCTCTTCGGTCCGCGCCCACTCGGCGAGCGCGTACAGGTGGCCATCGGGCGCAGCGCGATCCAGCCTCGCCGATAGATGCCACTTCCACGCGTCGGTGCCGGCTCCCGGCCGGTGCTCGGGCGAATGCACCTTGGCCCGCGAGGCGGCGAGTTCCACTCCGGCAACCGGCACCACCGTGAGTCGCGCCGACCACGAATCCCCGAAGCGGGCCATCCGCGGCCACTGCCCCGGCCGCTCCGGTTCGTCGCCGTTGAAGATCGATCCCTCCAGCGCGACTGGTCCGGCGCGGATCCCCGCGATGGCAACCGCCCGCTCCAGAATCTGCGCCAGATGATGGTTCACCGGGTATCGGTAGACCGGGCGGCTCATCGGATCGTCGGACCCAAAGGGCACAAACCCCTTACCCGCGCTGAGCGAGAGGCGCACGTCACCGTCGAGTCGGCCGAGCAGGTCCACACCCGAGAGCATCAGCTCGTGGGCGTAGGTGTGCGGATGCCGCCGGTCGTTGTAGCCCTCTCCCCAGCCACCTGGCAGCAGCTCACCCTTCGGGATCGTCTGGCCCTCGAGATTGAGGGTACCGGTAAACCGCAGATGCCCGCCGAACGCGCCGGCATGCAGCATGACCATCGGCTGTGTCAGGCGCGCTTCCGTCATGCCCGTGCCGCCTGGCGCCCGCTCGACGCTGGTCACCACGCCGATCGCCTGCCCCAAGACCGTGGCCCACGCGCCTTCCTGAGCGGCCGCCGATTGGGCAGAGACACTCAGCGCGACGACGAGGGCCTGCCATCCGACTGTCAGCCGTATCACTTCAGCGAAATCTCGGGTAGTGGAAACGCCAGCGGCCCGGCGCACAGGTGACGACCGGACCGCAGGGGACCGCACAGAGATCACATTCAGATCGCGACTTCTACCGCGCTCTCTTCCCGTCGGGTGACACTCGCGCTGATATAGTCGCGGTACAGCCGGGTGATCCAGTCGATCGAGATGCCCTTGGGACAGGCCTCCATACACTCGCCATGCCAGGTGCAGCCGCCGAAGCCCTCGATGTCCATCGTCTCCACCATGCTGATCGCTCGGCGCATCCGTTCCGGCTGGCCCTGCGGCAGCATTCCCAGATGGCCGGCCTTGGCGGAGGTGAAAAGCATTGCGGAGGCGTTGGGGCAGGCAGCGACACAGGCACCGCATCCGATGCACTGAGCCGCATCCATCGCGTCGTCCGCGTCGGTCTTGGGGACCGGGAGTGCGTTGCCATCCTGGGCACTTCCGGTCGAGACGCTCACGAAGCCGCCGGCGGCGATGATCCGGTCGAAGGCGCTGCGGTCGACCACGAGATCCCGCACGACCGGGAATGCCTTCGCGCGCCACGGCTCGATGTAGATCGTGTCGCCGTCCTTGAAGCTCCGCATGTGGAGCTGGCAGGTCGCGGTGCCTTTCATGGGACCATGGGCCACGCCGTTGATCATCATGCCGCAGGAGCCACAGATCCCTTCGCGGCAGTCGTGATCGAATGCGATCGGCTGCTCGCCCTTCAGGATCAGTCCCTCATTCACCACGTCCAGCATCTCGAGGAACGACATGTCCGG
>JBDTTN010000541.1:0-2558 GCA_039930625.1 Gemmatimonadota bacterium
GGCGGGTCTCTGACCCGCCTCCACTTTTGTCTCCCGCCTCTTCCCGCCCCCCCCAACCCGTCGTACCTTAGACCTTCCCTCCCCCCCGAGCCGAGTGGCCGAAACCTCGACCGTCCCCGCAGAGCAGGAACGTGCGGCGCTGCCGCGCGACGTGGCAGTCTTTCTGCCCCTGTTCGGCATCGCACTGCACAAGTGCACGGCCTACCCGGAGAGCCATCCGCTCCTGGGCTCGGCCATCGAGGCGGTCGCCGGTCACCTGCGGGTCGTACTGGTCAATCGGCCCTTCATGCTGCTCGGCGTGGCCCGCAACCAGCTCCTGGTGGAGGGTCTCGCCACCGACCCCGACAACCCGGTGCTGCGGGAGCTCGCCGCGAAGCTGCACCGGCATCAGCTCGGCGCCATCAAATTCACCACCGGAGTCTCGCGTGAGGAGCTGACCGAGATGCTCCGGGCGCTGAGCTCCGATTCTCGGGTCAAGCCGGTGGGCGCGGACCTCATCGATTACGACTCCCGCTGGGAGAACATCCGGTTCTTCCCGCCGGCGTACGATCGTCTGGAGCTCACCGATGAACAGCGGCTGGGAGAGCAGGCGCGTGCCGAGGGCACCGCCAGCCGGCTGTGGATCGGTCTCGCCGCCGCGGTCGTTGCGAGGGAAGGCGCACCGGAGCTGCACAGCGATCCGCGCGCGATCGCCCGGGCCCTCAATGAGCGGCTGCGCGACCCCGATCAGGCCAAACAGGTCGTCAACTACCTGCTCGGCCTGTCGCGCGAACTGCGCCTGTCCGCCGGCAACCAGGCGGACGCCCTCAAGGAAAAACTCGCCTCGCTGCTGAATCACATCACCCCCGAGACCCTGCGCGAGCTGGCGGCAGTCGGTGCCGACCTGGCCCAGCGCCGCCGGCTGGTGATGGATGCCGCGATGGTGCTCCCCGCGGGAGCGACGTTGACGCTGCTGCACGCCGTCTCGGATGCGAGCAACAGGGTGCTGCCGCAGGCGATGCTCAGACTGCTCACCAAGCTGGCCTTCCAGGCGGAGAAGGGGAACCAGTCGATTCGGGAGGAGGCCGACCTGGCGCTCCGTGAGGCGGTGCGGCAGCTGGTCGACAAGTGGTCGCTCGACGATCCGAATCCGCTGCCCTACACCCGGGTGCTGGAGCGGCTCTCGCGCCACCCGACCCACGGCACCACTCCGCAGGCCGAGCAGAAGCTGGAGGCCATTCGCCTGGTGCAGATGTCCCTCGAAACCGATACCGTCGGCGAGACGGTGTGGGCGGCGCTTGAAGAGGTGGTCCGCGAGGGCCAGGCTGGTGAGGTGGTGCGCATGGTCGAAGACCCCAACGTGGCGGAGGACATCCAGGAGCTGTTCTGGACCCGGCTGGCGACGCCCGCGAACATGCGGGTGCTGCTGAACAACGAGCCGCGCGATACCGACGTGGTGGAGCTGCTGCTCGAGCGGATGGGCATGTCCGCCGCGGAGCCGATGCTGGAGACGCTCGAGGTGGCGGACAGCCGGACCATGCGCCGCCGCCTGCTCACCCGCCTCGGTCAGCTGGGCCCGGCGATCGGCCCGATGCTGGTGGAGCGACTGCCCACCTCACCATGGTTCGTGCAGCGCAACCTGCTGGCGCTGCTGGGGTCGCTCCCGGAGATCCCGGGAGAGTTCGACGCCGCCCCCTATATCGACAACGACGATTCGCGGGTGCGCCGCGAGGCGCTCAAGCTGATGCTGCGGATCCCCGGCGCGCGTTCGGACGCGATTCTCGCCTCACTGGGCGACAGCGATGACGCCAACGTCCGGATGGGACTCACCGCTGCCCTCGATGGCTGCCCGACCTCGGCGGTGCCACGCCTCATGGTGCTGCTCAACGACCGCCGCAACGTCGCCGAAATCCGTTCCATGGCGATCCGGGTGCTCGGCACCATCCGGACTCCCGCGACCCGCGACTGGCTGGTTGAACACGCGCTGACGAAGCAGGGTTGGTTCCGTCGCCGTCGGCTGCTGCCGAGGTCGCCGGAGCTGCTCGCGGTGCTGGCCGCGCTGGCGCGGGGCTTCCGCCAGGACCCGAACGCGCAGCTGGTGCTCCGCCTGGCCAGCGAGAGCAACGATCCGGAGCTTCGTCGTGCCGGGAGCGGGACAGCGGGCGAGGAATCATGAGCGATCCCATCCGCTTCCTTACCGCGCTGGGTCAGGCGCTTTCAGCCACCGGCCTCTACCGTGTGGGCCACCCGGCGCGGGAGCGGGCGGTGGACACGGCATGGGAGCACCTGGATGCGCTGCAGAAGCTCGATCCAGCGCCCAATTTCTCGTTCCTCGAGGACGAGGTGCTCTATCGGCAGCAAGTGCTTCGGGACTTCAAGGCCTGGGACTGGGCGCGGCGCCTGGCGCGCGCGGGAGTGCAGCGGGTGGAATTCGACCGCGAGGTCTCCCGCGACGAGTTGGCCGAATTCCTGAACGACGTCCACAAGAAGGTCACCACCGGCGAGGAGGACACCAGCGAGATCCGCCAGCTGCGCCGGCCGACGGTTCGATTCGGCGCGGTGAGCCTGCGCGGGGCCAG
>JBDTTN010000542.1:0-2548 GCA_039930625.1 Gemmatimonadota bacterium
AAGCCGTTCACCACGACCGAGCTTTCCGATGTGCTCAGCGCCGGCTCCGGCGCCTCATCCGACCGCTCCCGCAGCGGCGTTGTCGATCTCCGGGGCGATGGGCAGAGCTTCCGGTATGCGCAGGTCCCGCTGGTCGGTATCTGGCAGCAGCCGGAGCCGGCCAGCATCTTCGTGGCGGCGCCGCTCGACGCGGTCCCCTTCGGCGCCCAGCAGCTCCTGCAGGCGATGCTGGTCATCGCGCCGGTGATCCTGATCAGCAGCATGGGTCTCGGCTACGTGCTCGCCGACACCAGCCTGCGTCCGCTCGAGGGAATGGTTGACGAGATCGAGTCGATCACCGACGGCCGCGGCCTGCATCGCCGGCTGGCGGTGCCGGTGACCGCCGACGAACTCGCCCGTCTGGCCGGCACCACCAATCGCATGCTCTCCAGGCTGGAGGAGAGCTTTGCGTCGCTGCATCGCTTCACCGCCGACGCGAGCCACGAGCTCAAGACGCCGCTCATGGTGCTCCGGGTCGGCGTTGAGCGCGCGATGCTCAATCCGCGCACGCCGACGGAGGCGCTGCAGGCTCTGGAGGAGGTGCAGGCGGAGATCTACCGGATGACGGAGCTGGTCGAGACCCTGCTCACCCTGGCACGCGCGGACGAGGGTGGCGCCATCCTCGCGGTGGAGCCCTGCGATCTCCGCGACCTGGTCAACGAGGCGTCCGAGACCGCCGGGATGCTGGGTGAGCAGCAGTCCATCGCCATCCGCACGGAGGTGCCGCCCACCGCGGTCACGGTGCCCGTGGACCGGAGCCGCATCCGCCAGCTCCTTCTCAACCTCGTCACCAACGCGATCAAGTACACCCCCGGCGGTGGCAAGGTGAGCATCGGGCTGGTGGATCAGGGCGAGGCCGCGGCGATCATCATCGGGGACAACGGCATCGGCATTCCGCCCACCGATCTCCCTCACATCTTCGACCGCTTCTATAGAGTGGATACCGCCCGCTCCCGTACCGGCGAGCGTCCCGGTGCGGGGCTTGGGCTCGCCATCACCAAATGGATCGCCGAGGCGCACGGCGGCACGATCACCGTGCAGAGCCGCCAGTCGCGGGGGACCGTCTTCACCGTCACGCTGCCCAAGGCCGGCGCGGCCGGCGTCAGGCCGTTCCCGAGCCTGCCGGCGCAGTCCCCGGTGCCGCCCATCTAGCGCAGGATTCCGGGTTCGATATATTCGCCAACTCTCCCTCGCATCCGTGTGCGAGCGATGCGCCGTCGTGCGTACTCCCGTGCCGGCACGACGGCGCCCGCGGTGGCGGCAGAGGTAATCCGACTGTTATCGATTTGTCATCTTCAGGGGCGGTGACCTGCAATGGGCGCCCTGTAGGTTGCCGCATCGCCCTTCCAGTGGAGAACTCGTTCCGTGTTCGAGAACCTCATCGAATCGAACCAGAAGCGCTCAGGTGGTCTCGGGCAGTCTCTCGTCTCCGTGTTTGTGCACGCCGGTCTGATCTTCGGCGCCATTCGCGCGACCCAGGGAGCTGCCGAGGCGATCCGCGAGATCACGGTGGATACCACCATGGTCTTCCTGAAGCCGCCCGAAACACCACCGCCGCCGCCCCCGCCGCCAGAGAACGTGGTGGTGAGCGCCAACCCGCCGCCGCAGGGATTCCAGGTCGTGAGTCCGCCGGACAACATTCCGACGGAGATCCCGCCAGTGAACCTGAACGAGAAGTTCGATCCCAAGGACTTCACCGGTAAGGGTGTCGAGGGTGGCATCGCCACCGGCATCGTCGGCGGTACGGGGCCCGTCTCCATCGAAGGCCAGGTCTTCCTTGCCGCCGAGGTGGATGACAACCCGCAGATGACCAACGGCGCAGCCTGCGCCGAAGCCATTGCCTCGAGCTATCCGGCGGTGATGAAGTCGGCCGGCATTCCGGGCAAGGTGGTCATGCAGTTCATCGTGAACACCGATGGTCACGTCGATCCGGCCAGCGTCAAGATCACCAGCAGCACCCACAAGGCATTCGAGGAGCCGGCCAGGAAGGTGCTCACCAGCACGGCCTGCACCTTCAAGGCCGGCAGTACTCACGGGCAGCCGGTGCGGGTGCTCGTACAGCAGGCCATCTCGTTCAAGTTGCAGTAGCGGCTCGCGTCGCCGGGCCCGCCGTCCGGGTCCGGCATCATTACTCACGGAGGTTGCCCAGTCATGCAGCACGGCATTGATATCCTGAAGCTTTGGGCCGCGGCGGGTTCATTCGCCCGGGGCGTTCTCTTCGTCATGGCGGTCATGTCGCTCTGGTCGCTGTCGGTCGCGATCCAGAAGTTCATCATGATCCGCCGCAGCCAGAGCGCCACCAAGAAGTTCGCCCCCGAATTCTCCCGCGCGATTCAGGAGGAGAATCTCGAGAAGGCGATCGCCCTCGCCGAGAAGAACCAGAAGAGCCATATCGCCAAGGTCCTCGGCGGCGCGCTGGGAGAAGTGAAGAACCTCATTCAGGACCGGGCCACCATCACCTCGGCCGACATCAACTCGGCGGAGCGTGCGGTCGAGCGGCAGATGCTGA
>JBDTTN010000543.1:0-2548 GCA_039930625.1 Gemmatimonadota bacterium
GTGCATCGCCGGTTCACCAATGTGACGCTTCGACCGGAGTCCACCTGGTCCACGGTGTGGCAGTGGACCCTCCGGCCGGGACAGCAGATCGACCGGGATCGCCAGTGAGCGGATGGCTGGTGCGCCGGGCGCTGCAGGCGTTTCTCACCTACCTGCTCGCCGCGTCACTGGCCTTCTTTCTCATGCGCCTCACGCCGGGCGACCCCCTCGCGCGGCTCACCGAGGATCGGCCGATTCCTCCAGCCTCCATTGCAGCCCTGCGCGCCCGCTACCAGCTCGACCAGCCCCTGCTGCGCCAGTATGTGAACTTCATCAGCGCGGCGGCTCGGGGTGATCTCGGCCAGTCGATTGAGCACGAGGGACGTGCAGTCACCGGATTGATCCGAGAACGCCTCCCCGCCACGCTGCTGCTCGGCGGCACCGTGCTGCTGCTCAACTTTTCACTTGGCATCGGACTCGGCGTCTGGCAGGCGGTCCGGCTCGGCACCCGGACCGATCGCGTCCTCACCGCGGTGACGCTGACCGCCTATGCGACGCCTTCCTTCTGGCTCGGACTGGTGCTCGCCTGGGCCTTTGGCACCGAGCTGCACTGGCTGCCGGTCGCATTCATGAGTGACCCGCTGATCCCGCCTGGCGCACCGCGGCTCGCCACGCTGTTCGACGTGGGGCGGCACCTGGTGCTCCCGGCACTCACCCTCTCCATCACGACCCTCGGCGCCACCGCGCGGTACCAGCGCGCGACGATGGTGGAGGCGCTCGCCGCCGACTTCGTGCGGACCGCGCGCAGCAAGGGCCTCACGGAAACCGCCGTCCGCTGGCGCCACGCGTGGCGGAATGCCCTCGGCCCGATGCTGGCCCTCCTCGGCCTCTGGTTGCCACTGCTGGTGGCGGGGTCGGTTTTCGTCGAGGCGATCTTCTCCTGGCCGGGACTCGGTACACTCGCCTACCAGGCAATTGCCAGCCGGGACTATCCAGTCATCATGGGGACGACCCTGCTCGTCTCGGCGACCATCATCGCCGGCAACTTCGTCGCCGACCTGCTGCACCGTGCCGTCGATCCGAGGCTCCGGTCCGCATGACAACCTGGCGCGCGCTCTGGGGTGACAGCACCGGGCGCTGGGGACTGGTCCTGCTGCTCCTGCTGAGCGTAAGTGCGCTGCTCGGACCCTTCCTCCTCCCCGATCCCCGCGCGATGGGGGACCTCAACGGACCGTCGCTGGAGCAGCCGAGCCTGGCCCATCCCCTCGGAACCGACTCGCAGCGCCGCGACGTGCTCTCGCGCCTGGTCAATGGCGGCCGAGTGTCGCTCGCCGTGGCACTGGGCGCGGTGACGCTCTCGCTCAGCCTCGGCGCGCTGATCGGCATCGTTGCGGGCTATGCCGGCGGCGCAGTCGATGCCGTCCTGATGCGCCTGGTGGACGCGGCACTCGCGATTCCGAGGCTCTTCCTCCTGCTGCTCATGGTCGCGATCATGGACCACATTCCTCTCGGCGTCCTGATCCTCGCGATCGGCGGGACGGGATGGTTCGGCACCAGCCGGCTGGTGCGCGCCGAGGTGCTGCGGCTGCGCACGCTCGACTTCGTCCGCGGCGCGGAAGCGCTTGGTGCCGGACGCTGGCGAATCATCCGGCGGCATCTGCTGCCTAACGTGGCGGCACCGCTGGCCGCAGCGACTACGCTGGCAGTAGGTGACGTGATACTCCTCGAAGCCGGGCTCTCCTTCCTCGGGCTCGGCGTGCAGCTCCCGACCGCATCCTGGGGAGGCATGATCCTCGACGGCAAGTCGTACATCCTCGACGCGCCGCTGACCAGCATCGCACCGGGACTCGCCATCGTCGTGGCGGTGCTCGCCGTCAACCTCGTGGGCGAGGCGCTGCAGCGCCCCGGCGCGCCGGTCTCCGCATGACGAAGCTGCTTGATGTCTCGAACCTGCGCATCAGCTTTCCGGCGGCTGCGGGGCGCGTCGCGCCGGTAGATGGGGTGAGTTTCGGGATCGCCCGCGGGGAGACGCTCGCGCTGGTCGGCGAATCGGGATCCGGGAAGAGCCTCACCAGCCTCGCGCTGGTGCAGCTCCTTCCAGAAGGTGGCCGCATTGAGCCAGGATCGACCGCGCGGCTCGGCGATCTCGACCTGCTGGCGCTCAGAGGCGAGGCGCTGAGACAGGTGCGCGGCCGGCGGATCGGGATGGTCTTTCAGGATCCCGCGGCAAGCCTCAATCCCGTCCTGACAATTGGTGATCAGATCAGCGAGACGATTCGCGCCCACTTCCCGCTCTCCTCCCGTGAGGCACGGGATCGGACCGAGAGCCTGCTGGTCGAGGTCGGATTGAGCGACGGGACTGCGCGCTACGGAAGCTACCCGCACCAGCTGAGCGGCGGCATGCGCCAGCGGGTGATGATCGCCATCGCCCTCGCGGCGGAGCCGGAGCTGCTGATCGCCGACGAACCCACCTCGGCACTCGATGTCACCGTCCAGGCCCAGATCCTTGCACTGCTCGATCGGCTCAAGCAGGCGCGCGGCATGGCGATGCTGCTCATCACCCACGATC
>JBDTTN010000544.1:0-2540 GCA_039930625.1 Gemmatimonadota bacterium
CTGCCCGCGGCGGCACACGCCGATGGCTTCCGGTCCTACAAGCTGTGCGGCGGCGATACCTTCGCCACCTGCGCCGCTGTGAGCATCAACGTGGTCGGTAGTGATGTGACGGTTCGCATGTGGAACCTGTCCGGCAACAGCGCCGCCACCTACGGGACGAACACCTACGCCGGCACCATCTTCAACGGCGTCGGGTTCTACAACACCGGTGGTGTCAGCGCCGTGCTCGGCACCCTCGGCGTGACCGGTCCCAAGGCTCCGGGCCAGTCCGCCTGGCGTCTGGCCAACAACGCCCGGGTCGGGTTCGGGGTCGACTTCCGCACCCAGACCAGCGGCACCGGCAGCGTGCAGACTGGCATCGCCAGCGGCTGCGCCTCCCCCGGCCAGCTCCCGACCAACAAGAACCTGTTCCTGAACCCCTGCACGCAGCTGAGCAACAATGCGAGCGACTGGGTCACGTTCACGTTCAAGATCTCCGGCAACTGGGATCCGAATAACTCGGACATCGTCTTCCGCGGGCTGAATGGCCCCAATGGGACGACCACTGAGTGCTGGTCCGGCAACATGCCGGGCACCGGCGCCCCGTCGAACTGCGCCACCGTCACGCCGGAGCCGGTCACCATGACCCTCCTCGCGACTGGTCTGGCTGGCATCGGTGGCATGGGCGTCTTCCGCCGCCGGAAGAAGCAGAACGTCGCGTAAGCTTCGCGATAGCAGCAAGCAAGTTGGTGAACTGGCCCCGGGGTTCGTCACCCCGGGGCCGCTGCTTTTAGGGGCCTGAAGCTTGCCTCTGGAGAGCCGTCCTCATGTAACTTACGACCGTGTCAGACCCACTCATGCGCTTCACCCCGGTTCCCTCCGCCCCTCGGGCTCCCCACCTCTTCACCGTGGACGTGGAAGACTATTTCCAGGTGGTCGCCTTCGAGGGCCTCGTGGACCGCGCCGAGTGGGATCGCTATCCCTCCCGGGTGGAGGCCAACACCGATCGGCTGCTGGACCTGCTCGCCCGGCACCGTACCAAGGGCACCTTCTTCACCCTCGGGTGGATTGCCGAGAAGCATCCGGGCGTCGTTCGGCGCATCGCCGCCGCCGGCCACGAGGTTGCCTCCCACGGCTACTGGCACCGGCGCGTCACCACTCTCACCCAGGACCAGTTCCGCACCGAGGTGCGTGAGTCGAAGGCCCGCCTGGAGGATCTCAGCGGCCACCCCTGCATCGGCTTCCGCGCCCCCAGCTTTTCGATCGTCCCCGGGGTGGAGTGGGCATTCGATATCCTGCTTGAAGAGGGATACCGCTACGACTCCAGCCTCTTTCCCATCCGGCGTCCCGACTACGGGTACCCGCTCTCGCCTGAGGTGCCGTTCCTGATTGAGCGGCCCGCCGGATCGCTGCTGGAACTCCCGCTCGCCACCACGCGCCTCTTCGGGATCCGTATTCCCGCCGCGGGCGGCGGCTACCTGAGGCAGTTCCCCCTCGCCCTCTTCCGCCGAGCCTTTCGGCGGTGGGGCGATCGGGGAATCTCGGCGATGTTCTACATCCATCCCTGGGAATACGACGGCGGCCAGCCGAGACTGCCATGCAGTCGCCTCACGGCGCTCCGTCACTATCGCAACCTGGACCGGGTCTGGCCCAGGATGGACCACCTGTTAGGCGAATTCAGCTTCACCAGCGTCGCCGAACGGTTTGCCGGAATCCTCAATCCGAAGCCGGCCCCCATCCCCGGGGCGGCCCGATGAGCCTGACGACAGCGCGCTTCAGTGGCCCTCCCGCGGAGTGGGACGGGTTCGTTCGGGCGCAGCCGGGGTGGACTCACTTTCATCTCTATGGCTGGCGCCGCATCTTCGAACGCGTCTTCGGCCACGAGTGCATCTACTTCGCCGCGCGGGACGAGGCGGGCCGGCTCGCCGGCGTGCTCCCCCTGGTCCGGGTGCGGAGCCTGCTGTTCGGCCACTATCTCGTCTCTATGCCGGCGGTGAATTACGGCGGCCCGCTCGGGACTGCCGCCGCCGTGCAGGCGCTCGTCGCCTCGGCCGTAGAGCTCGCCCGCAACGATGGCGTCAAGCTCCTCGAGCTCCGCAGCCGGCAGGAACTTCCCCTCGACCTGCCAGTCTCCCACCGCAAGGTCACGGTGGTCCTGGATCTTCCTCAGGGTGATCCCGCGAAGCTCATGAAGAGCTTCGACGCCAAGCTGCGCAGCCAGGTCCGCCGGCCGCAGAAGGAGGGGATCACCTTCCGGTTTGGCCCCGATCAGGTTGGGCCGTTCTTCGAGGTGTTCGCGCGCCACATGCGAGATCTCGGCACGCCCACCCAGTCCAAACGGCTCTTCGAGACCATCGCCGAGGTATTTCCCGATGCCTGGTTCGGGTGCGCGTGGCTTGGAGATCAGCCGATTGCGGGCGGTGCCGGCTTCGTGTGGGGCTCGGAGTTCGAGATGACCTGGGCCTCGTCGCTCTATTCGTTCAACCGGCTCTCACCGAACATGGGGCTGTACTACGCCTTCATGGAGCGGGCGATGCAGGAGGGGATCACCCTCTTCAACT
>JBDTTN010000545.1:0-2539 GCA_039930625.1 Gemmatimonadota bacterium
GGGCACGGAGACGGGGCAGTTCCTGCTTGTCAATCTGAATCTGCTGAGCCACCCCTTTGGCGCCGGCCCGGGGTCGCGCGCCGGGCTCGGCAATGTCGAACTGGGCGTCTCCGTGATCAACCTACTGAATACGCGGTACAGTTACCCTGGTGGCGTGGAGCATCTGCAGGACAGCATCCCGCAGGATGGTCGCACCTTCATTGCGCGCCTGACGAGCAGGTTCTGATCATGCGCAGTCACCGTTGGCTCACCTGCCTCGCCCTGCTGCTGAGCGCCCGTTCGGTGCACGCCCAGGGGATGGATGTCCCGGCCAGTATCCAGATTCCGCTGCTCTACAAGATCCTCACCTTCGACCGGAACTTCGCGGCGAATGAGGGGGATGAGCTGGTGATCGGCATTCTCTATCAGGAGGGGTTCCGTTCCTCCGTGGTCGCCCGGCAGGAGGTGGAGGACGCCATGCGGACCGCCGGAACCGTGGGATCCCGGAAGGTGCGTTCCGTCGCGATCGAGCAGGGCGCCACCCCGGACATCGGCGCCGCCCTGCGGAATGAGGGCGTTAGCGTCCTGTACGTGACGCCGCTCCGAGGCATCAGCCTCACCCCGATCCTCCGGGCCGCGCGGGCCGCGCGGGTCATGACCTTCACCGGCGTGCCACCGTACGTGGAGCGCGGTGTCGCGGTCGGTATCGGATTGCAGCAGGAACGGGCGATGATCCTGGTCAACCTGACGGCCGCGAAGGCGGAAGGCGCAGACTACAACGCGCAGCTGCTCCGGGTGGCGAAGGTCGTGGAGGGAGACAGGTAATGCGACCCTTCTCGAGCACTATCCGCGCCCGGTTGATGCTATACACCGGGGTGCTGGTCACCGCGATTGCGGCCTTCATGTTCCTGTACTTCCCGGCGCAACTGGAGCGGCAGGCGCTCGGTTCCCTCAAGGACAAGGCGCGGGCCATCGCCAAGATGGCGGCATTCAGTATCGCGCCGGCGGTGGTCTTCGGCGACACCCTGGGCATCGTGGAAGGGCTCGCCGCCATCGAAGCGAATCCTGACATCCGCTACCTGGTGGTCACCGATTCCGAAGGACGATCGATGCTCACTCGGCGGCCTGCACAGGCCGGGCGGGAGCCGGCCAAAGTGTTCTCGCTTGAGGGCGTCTCTCCGGACGGGCAGACCTACGGTACCATCGCGCAGATCATGCATCTCGGGGGCAGCTACGGCACCCTGGCGGTCGGGCTGTCGCTGGATTCGGCCTACGCCCAGAGCCTGCAATCGCGACGGACTATCGCGTCCGCAAGCTTCCTCGTCTTCCTGCTCGGTCTTGCCGCCACCGCGGCGATCAGCGTGATCGTGACCCGGCCGGTCCGCGCGATCGCCGCGACGGCGGATCGCGTGGCCGCCGGCGACATGACCCAGCGCGCCGATGTGAGTGGACCCGGAGAGATCGCCCAGCTCGCCCGCGGCATCAATACGATGCTGGAGCGGATCGACACCACCCAGACCGAGCTGGCGGATGCCAACCGGCACCTGGAAGACCGGGTGACGGCGCGGACCGCGGAACTGAACCGGGCCAAGCAGGAGCTCGAGGTTTCGCTGGAAGCTGCCCAGGCGGCGAACCGGGCCAAGAGCGAGTTCCTGGCCAACATGAGTCACGAGATCCGCACCCCCATGAACGGGGTCCTCGGCATGCTGGAGCTGGTGCTCGACGGCGAGCTCGTGCCGGGGCAGCGAGACTACCTGGAGACGGCACGCAGCTCCGCCGATGCGCTGCTCAACATCATCAATGACATCCTCGATTTCTCCAAGATCGAGGCGCGGATGCTGACGCTCGACCCGGAGGACTTCGACCCGAGGGATCTGCTCGAGACCACCCTGAGCGGCCTGGCCGCCAAGGCGGACAAGCAGGGCCTGGAGCTGGTCAGTGCCGTGGCGGCCGACGTCCCGACGATGCTGTTAGGCGATGCCGGCCGCCTGCGCCAGATCCTGGTGAACCTCGTGGGCAACGCGCTCAAGTTCACGCCGAAGGGGGAAATCGAGGTTCGGCTGTCGGTGGATGAGATGGCCGGCGATCGGGTGCTGCTGCACGGCCTGGTGGCGGATACCGGCATCGGCGTCCCGCTGGACAAGCAGCAGCTGATCTTCGAGGCCTTTTCCCAGGCGGATGGCTCAACCACCCGGCTCTTCGGCGGCACCGGCCTCGGACTGGCCATCTCGTCGCAGCTGGTGCGACTGATGAACGGCCGGATCTGGGTGGAGAGCGGGCCGACACCGGGAAGCCGGTTCCATTTCGTCGTGGAGCTGCATCCGTCGACCCGGCCGGCGGTGCCTGGCGGAAAATACCAGGACCTGGTAGGCAGGCACGCGCTCATCGTGGATGACAACGGCACCAATCGGGAGGTGTACGAGCGAATGCTGACCACCTGGGGCATGCGGGCGCGCGCGGTGTCCGGCGCGGCGGAAGCCCTTGGGGCGCTGCAGGAATCGGTCACCCGGGCCGAGCCGATCCCGCTGGTACTTGTGGATGCGCAGATGCCGGGGGTCAA
>JBDTTN010000546.1:0-2527 GCA_039930625.1 Gemmatimonadota bacterium
CCGGCGTCCGGCCCTGCGCCAGGAGTCGCTCGGTGAAGTCCAGCCGCTCATGCGTCTCGGCCAGTTCCCCCTTCACCTGATCAAGCTCTTCGGCGAGCCGCTCCACCCGTTCCTCGAGCTGCGAATTCCCGTGAGCGCCGCCACCCAGCCGGAGCGCCAGTGCCTGGCCCAGAGGCCCGAAGATCTTCACCGCCGTCCAGGCCATGATCCCGAGGATTGGAATCGCGCCGATGATCGAAACGACAATGACCCCGATCGGCGGACCGCCGTTGGCGCCTTGCACTGCAATCATGTCTGCACTGAGCCCCCTCAAGACCGGAGCCGCGCGTCAGGCTCGCGGCCGGAAGCAAGCAGCCGTTCCGTGAAATCCAATCGTTCCTGGGTCTCGGCCAACTCGTGCCGCATCCCTTCGAGTTCGCGCTTGACCCCTTCCAGCTCCTGGCTGAGCATCGCGAGCCCCTCCTCATCCGCATCGGTGGCGTTGACCCGGATCGCATGGGCGATCGCGGCGCCGATCTGGCTGCGGGAGATGAACACCAGGCCAACCATGATGAAAGCGATCGACATCGGAATGGCCGGACCGCCCATGCGCGCCTCGTGCCTTCTGTCGGGATTTCTGCTGGGTCGCCCCGGCCCCGGAGCGACGTGGCTGCCGTACGGTTTGACGTTTCAGGATGTTTCAGCGTGGATCGTCGAGTCCTGCGCTCCCTGGCACGGAGGGACTCGCGACTATTGGCGTTTCCCCTTCAACTGAACCAACCGCTCCTTGGCGAGTTTCCGGCCTGTGGGAGTGGCAGCCAGGCCGCCGCCAGCCGTCTCGCGGTAGCGCACATCCATGGTCCGGCCGATTTCGCCCATCGTATCGATCACCTCATCGACCGGAATCGGGAATCGGATCCCAGCCAGCGCCATTTCGATCCCGGCTAGCGCCATCGCACCACCCGTCGCGTTGCGGTAGACGCAGGGAACCTCGACCAGCCCGCCGAGCGGATCACAGACCAGGCCAAGGGTTCCCTGCATGGTGAGTGCTACGGCGTGTGAGGCGTCGGTCGGAGTACCGCCCAGCAGCTCGACACCCGCGGCGGCGGCCATTCCCGCAGCCGCTCCAGTCTCCGCCTGGCAGCCCCCTTCGGCGCCGGAGAGGGAGGCGCGTACCGCCACGACCGCGCCCACCAGTCCGGCAGCGGCGAGTGCGCGGACCAGTTCATCATCGGACACCCGACGGTGTTGGGCAAGCCCGAGCAGGACACCCGGCAGCACCCCCGCCCCGCCGGCGGTGGGGGCGGCCACGATGACGCCCATTGCCGCGTTCACCTCCTGCACCGCCAGCGCAGAGGCGATGACATCGGTGAAGACGGTGCCGGCGAGGGGGCCCACAGCGCGGGTCATCTTCGCGGCGTCTCCGCCGACCAGACCGCTGACGCTTTTGAGGTCGCCGGGGAGTCCGCGCGCCACCGCGTGCCGCATAACATCGAGAGCGCGCTGCAGGGCTGCCTCGATCTCCGGCCGGGTCTTCAGTCCATCGCTGGCCTCGGTGCGGAGCGCCAGTTCACCGAGACTGATCTTCTGGGCCTCCGCCTGCTCTACCGCCTCGGCCAGCGAGTCGAACATCAGGCAATCCTCGGAATCGAGCGGATCATGCTGACGGCGGGGAGGGCGCGGATCTCATCCAGCGCCCCGGGATTCACGCCGTGGTCCAGCTCGTAAATGTGGATCGCACTGCCGCCCTTCTGGCGGCGCGAGACTTTCATCGTCGCGATGTTGTCGCCCTGCCGCGCGAGCGCCGTGGTCACGGCGGAGATGATGCCGGGAACATCCTGGGCCACGAAGACCAGCGTCGGAAAGGCGCCGGTCACTTCGACCGCGAAGCCGTCGATGTCCGTGATCAGGATTCTCCCCGCACCGAGCGAAGAGCCGGTGACCACCGCCTCCTGATCGCCCCGGCGGACACTGATGCGCGTGGTATTGGGGTGATGATCACCCCGGAGTTTGCTGTTGACGAAGCTGAAGGCCAAACCGGCCTTTTCGGCCAGCTCCAGGCTCTCGCGGAGGCGCTCGTCATCGGGATAGAAGCCGAGCAGTCCGCCGATGATGGCGCGGTCGGTGCCGTGGCCGCTGCCAGTCCGGGCGAACGAGCCGTGCAGTTCGATCCTGGCCGACTCCGGCTGGCCGCTCACCAGTCCGCGCGCGAAGAGGCCGATACGGCAGGCGCCCGCGGTGTGTGACGACGAGGGCCCCACCATGACGGGACCGATGATATCGAGTAGGGAGACCATGAAGGAATCTACAACAGCTCGACGTTTCGGATGGTCCCGAGACTCAGGGCGATCTCGATCGACTCATCCCCATGGGGCTGGAGGTAGACCTCGTGGGCCGTCACGTGGGTATCGACGCTTGTCGGGACGCCGACGACCTCCTGGCCCCCCGTGGTCATGATGCGCACCGAGCGCTCGCTGCTGGCGGCAAATCCCAGCGCGGCCACGATCTGCTCGTAGGTCATGCGGCTTCCTCAAGGGGGACACCGCGA
>JBDTTN010000547.1:0-2526 GCA_039930625.1 Gemmatimonadota bacterium
CGACTCCCACCTCGCGCTGCCGGTGATCAACGCGCCGTGGAGCCGCCTGAGCACGATCGAACTGGTGCCGTTCCGCGCGGCAATCGAGGCCGACGTGAGCCTCGTGATGTCGGCCCACATCACGATGCCGGCGATTGCAAGCGACAAGAATCGCCCGGCGACGCTCGACCCGCAGATTCTCACCGGTGTGCTGCGCGATTCGCTCGGCTTCCACGGACTGGTCGTCACCGATGCGCTCGATATGGGTGGCATCGTGAATACCTACGGTGCGGGAGAGGCGGCGGTCCTCGCCTTTCTCGCCGGTGCCGATCTGCTGCTCCAGCCAGCCGAACCGGGTCAGGCCATCAGCGCCCTCACCGACGCGGTGGAGTCGGGACGCATCCCCCATGAGCGGCTCGACCGTTCAGTCCGCCGGCTGCTCCTGCTCAAACGGCACCTCGGGCTCTTCGCCCGCCGCACGGTGCCTCTCGACAGCGTGCCGGAAGTCGTCGGCAGCGCGCGCTTCCTGGCCACTGCAAGGGACATCACCCAGCGCTCCGTTGTGCTGGTGGCGGACAGCACCGGAACGGTGGACAGTCTCCGCGCCAAGCCGCGGCCGGTCACCCTGATCACCTACGGCGAGGAGAACGCCGGCACCATCGGCAATGTCCTCGCGCGGCGGCTGCGAGATTCGGGTTACAAGGTGACCAGCTTCCGGCTCTGGCCCGCGAGCGGCGCGGCGAGCCTCGACTCCGCCCGCACCATCCTCCGGCGCAACGGCTACGCCATCTTCGCCGCCTCGGTGAAGGCGAGCGCCTGGAAGGGCAACGTGGACTTGCCCCCCGCGGTGGCGCAGCTCATCGCGGAGACCAGCCGGCGCCGGCGGACCGTGCTCGTATCGTTAGGCTCCCCCTACATCGGCATGCAGGTACCCCACCTGCGATCCTACCTCCTCGGCTGGAGTGCCAGCGGCCTGAGCGAGTGGGCGGTGTCCCGCGCGCTGACCGGCCAGGCACCGATTACCGGGCGACTGCCCGTCTTCATCCCTCCCGGTTTCCCGCTAGGCAGCGGCCTCGACCGCGGGGTGCCGATCGGCATCAGCCCGGGGAGCCAGCACTGAATCGGCTCGGCCTGGCGGTCCTGATGGTTTCGCTGGTCGCGGCTTGCGCGCCACCTCCCATCACACCGCACGCGCAGCCGCAGAAAGCGGCGTGGGAAGGGGTCAACCACTACCTCGACTCGGTAGTTGCCGACGGCGCGGCCCCCGGCGCGGTGGTGGGCGTCAGCATCGCCGGCCGGCACTTCTTCCACGGAACCGGACGGCTCGGCAACGACGACGCGACCCGGCCCGACAGTGCCACGATCTACGACCTCGCCTCGCTCACCAAGGTCATCGGGCTCACCACCGCGGTGATGTTCGCGGTGGACGAGGGACGCCTCACCCTCGATTCGAGTGTGACTCGGTACGTCCCCGCCTTCGAGCATGGGGACAGTGCGCGCAGTGCGGTGACCATTCGACATCTGCTCACCCATTCAAGTGGGCTTCCCGCCTGGCGACCGATCTATCGCGAGACCAACGACCGTCTCGATGCCCTCGCGGCGGTGGACACCACTCCGCTCGACACCCTCCCCGGCACCCGGTTCCTCTACTCGGATCTCGGTGCCATCGTGCTCACGCAGGCGGTCGAAGGGGCCTACGGCACCCGGCTCGACACCCTGCTCGCGAACCGGGTCTTCGGCCCGCTGGCACTCCACGACACCCGCTATCTCCCCCCCGCCGAGTGGATGGCGAGGATCGCTCCGACGGAGAACGATCCGTGGCGGGGGCGAGTGCTGCGCGGCGAGGTGCACGACGAGAATGCCGCCGGCCTCGGCGGGGTGTCAGGCCATGCGGGGCTCTTCTCCTCAGCGCGGGACCTGGTGCGCTTCGGCGAGTGGCTGCTCGGCGGGACCGGGAGTGGCTGCTCGGCGCCACCGGCATCGCTGTCCCCGCCCCACTCGGCAGCGGCATTCATCCAGCGACAGGAACTCCCCCCGGGATCCAGTCGCGCCCTCGGCTGGGACACGCCGTCCGGTGAAAGCAGCGCCGGGCACCATTTCTCGGCCCGGAGTTTCGGGCACACCGGATTCACCGGTACGTCGATCTGGATCGACCCCACCCGCTGCCTGGTGCTCGTCCTGCTGAGCAATCGAGTGCACCCGAGCCGCAGTAATAACCGCTGGGGACCGGTCCGGGCGGGCGTCGCGGACCGAGTGGTAGCGATGTTCGGTGATTCGGTGGTTACTCCATGACTTATAGGCAGTTAGCTATTTCCGAAGAATTTCACCGGAATTGACACAGACCTCTGGACTCCCTACCTTCAGTGCAGGAAGTTTGGCGCCGGAGCGTTCGCACGGCGCTTCCGCATTTTTGAAAGGGAGCTGGGACATGGAAAGCACTGAACAGCACGTGAGCGCGCCGGGGTTCACCCTGGTTCTGACGGATCGCGCCGCGGAAGAGGTGCAGAAGTTCATTGCTGCCGAAGCGGTGCCGGTCGAAACCGCCGG
>JBDTTN010000548.1:0-2525 GCA_039930625.1 Gemmatimonadota bacterium
GGCCATTCGGCGGAGAAGCGGCGCCTGAGCGCGCTCGCCGACTATGCAATCCTCGATACAGCTCCGGAGGAGGGCTTCGATGATATCGTCGCCATCGCCTCGCAGATCTGCGGCGCCCCGATCACGATGATCTCGCTGGTGGATTCGCAGCGCCAGTGGTTCAAGGCCGCTCGTGGCATGGACGTGGGTGAAACCTCTCGTGAAGTGGCCTTCGGTGCACGCACCATCCTGGACCACTCGACTTCCATCCTCCCCGAGGCGAAGGACGACGACCGATTCGCCGCCAATCCGCCGGTGACTGGTGCGCCCTTCGTCCGGTTTCATGCGGGGTCCCCACTCATCACGTCAACGGTTGAGACGCAGGGAGCGCTTTGTGTGGTCGACGGGGCGCCGAAGGAGCTCTCTCCCGCGCAGGTGGCGGCGCTGGAGGCGCTGTCCCGCCAGGTCGTCGCACTCCTCGAGCTGCGGCGCGTGTCCAGCGAGCTGGCTGGCGCGCTCCGAACGGTCCGCACCCTCGGCCAGTTGCTGCCGATCTGCTCGCACTGCAAGCGGATCCGCGATGACAGAGCCTACTGGCAGGAGGTGGAGCAGTACCTCAACACCCAGGTGGGCACGTCGTTCAGCCACGCCGTCTGCCCCGATTGTGAGGCACTGCACTACCCGAGCGGCGCAGCTCCGGCGGGTTCCCGGGACGAGGCAGGGCAGCCCGGCGAGATGTCGCTCGGCTGAATCTTCTCCTTCCCTCCCGAATCAGGAGGCTCCCAGCGTGCCAGCGGACTTTGTGCTCGACACCGCGAATCAGGTGGTCTTCAGCCGTGCGTGGGGGACGCTCACGGACGCGGATCTGCTTGACCATCAGCGCCGACTGAAGGCGCATCCGGAGTTCAAACCCTGCTTCAACCAGCTCTTCGACTTCGAGTCGGTGAGCCGGGCGGACGTCACTCCCGACGGCATGCGGGTCCTGGCGCGCGGCAACGCCTTCGGCAAGGACGCGCGCCGGGCCTTCGTGGTCATCTCCCCGCTGATGTTCGGAATGATGCGGATGTTCGAGATCCTGACTTCCGAAGATCCCGATGAATTCCGGGTACAGTTCGACAATATCGCCTCAGCCCGCAAGTGGCTCGGCATAATCACGGAGAACGCCTCGGCCGAGCCGCTCGCCAGCTGAAGCTTTTCGGCCCAATCGCCCAACCGCCCAACCGCCCAATCGTCTAACCGCCCAACGCCCAATCGCCCAATCGCCCAACCGCCCAATCGCCCAATCGCCCAATCGTCTAAACGCCCAATCGCCCAACCGCCTAATCGCCCAATCGCCCAACGCCTCGATCCGCTGCGCGGCCCGCCGCTGAACCAGAGCGTTCGGCGGCCTTTCGATTCGGTCCTGTGCAGGCGAGCCACCCCCTTTCGTCTCCTCACGGATCCATTCAGATCGCTCCCTGTGTGCTAATCTCCTCTTCACTCCGGCTTCCGCATGCCCCTCTCCCTCGGCCAGCTCACCCTCACGCGCGCCTGGCTCATCGGCACCACGGCCGTCGGCTTCTTGGATGGCGCGTTTGCCGTCGGGCGGGCGGCACTTCGTGGGATTCCGGCCCAACGCGTCGGCCAGGGGATTGCCGCGGCCCTGATTGGGAAGCCAGCCTACGACGGCGGCGCGATGACAGGCTGGCTCGGGGTGTTGCTCCATTTCGTCATTGCCGGCGGAGTCGTGGCTGTGTTTCTCGTCGCGAGCCGCCGTCTTCGCTTCCTGGTCTCCGCACCATCGGCCTGGGGCGGTCTCTATGGCATGGGCGTGTTCGTGGTCATGAACTTCGTGGTCATCCCACTCTCGGCCATAACAATGCCGGCCAGGTCATTGGTTCAAATGCTCCCCGGCGTCCTGATCCACATCGTGGGGGTTGGCTGGCCGGCGGCTCTGGTCGCGGCCGCGGTGCCGCTTACCACGCAGGTCCCGAATCGAGCGGCCTAACGGACAGGGCGCGGCCAGCGGGTTGCCTAGGGCCGGCACCACCTGCGGCGCTCGACCTTACTGAGACGAGCGAGCCGCGCCCCTGCCGTTTATGCGGGACGCATTGGTGGGGCAGGGCGGGTCGGGGTTGGGCCGAGCTGACGGCGGATTTCCGGACCAGGCGCAGCGTTGCCGGGTTCGGCGGCGGGCGGTATGCTGGTAGGTAGTCCGCAGCGCGAACGCGCCTCGGGCAGTGGGGAGGGTCGAAAGGTGTGTTCTTGGACGGAGTCGCATTCTTAGTTAGGCCACCCCAGCAGTTGTCACCCAATCGCCGCCCGGATCGGTGGTACCTACATGGCACGTTCTCTCGTACCACGGTCATGCACCCGACTCATCAGTCGGATCCCACTGGTCGTCGTCTTCATCGCCGCGTGCGGTGAGCCAGGGACCGCTCCACCCAGCGCACCGCCGACCGTCACGGTGCGTGGGACGGTGCAGGACTCCGCCAATCACCCCGTGGGTGGGGCCCTTACCCGGCTGACGCTCTGGATGACAGACTCCCTGGTGCCGTCGCGGTCGG
>JBDTTN010000549.1:0-2515 GCA_039930625.1 Gemmatimonadota bacterium
CCGCGAAGCGGCGTCCGCCGGCAGGGTCAGGAAGCCGCCCCGCCGGACCGCCACGAACAGCATCGCGGTTTCCAGCGCGATCCTTCCGCTCCACACCCAGGCCGCACCAATGATCCCCCAGTGCTGGATACACAGCGCGGCGACCACCAGGTACACCGGCAACTGATACATCCTGATTCGCGCCGGGATCCCCGGACGGCCGCTGGCCTGCAGGTAGGTGAGCGGGATGCGGGCCAGCGAATCGAGGAAGACGCCGACGGTGGAGATCTGCAGAACCAGGGTCGCCCGCTCGGCGAACGCCGCGCCCATCCAGAGACTCATCAGCGGCCCGGCAAAGGCCTCGAGCACCACGACCAGCGGCACGAAGAGGATGACGAGATAGAGGGTGCTGTCCGCGTAGAGCCGGCCCGAGCGGGTATCAGCCCCGCTCGCCGCGATGGTGAAGATCGGGAACAGTGCGGAGGCGACGCTCGCCGGGATGATCCACAGCCGGGTGCTCGCGTCGTTGGGCACGGAGTAGTAGGTGAGGGCCTCGACCGAGGCGAGCGCGCTGATGAGGAAGCGCTCCCCGTCGATCAGCAGCAGGCCGGCCAGGTTAGTGAGCATGACCAGCCCGCCGAACGAGAAGAGCGGGCGGCTGAGCGAAAGATCGAGGCGCGGAGTACGGGCAGAGGGGAACTCACGCAGGCAGAGCGCGAAGTAGACCAGGCCCGCCGCCAGCCTGGCGACTACGAAGAGTCCGATGATCCCCGGAAGTCCGAGTCCCGCGGCGGCCCCCACCAGCGGCAGCAGGAAGGTGAGAGCGTTGGACGGCACCTTCACCGCGTTGACGAGGTCGAACCGCTGGGCCGCCTCCAGCGCCCCGCGCACCGCGATCATGAAGAGCAGCACGGGGGCGAGCAGCGCGGCCACCCGCAGCGTGGCGCGCCCCTCGACCACCAGCGCCGGTGATCCGGTGAGCAGCCGATCGGTGACAATCGGGAGTCCGAGGTAGAACAGCAGCCCGATGAGCAGCCCCAGCCCCACATGAAAAAGCAGGCAGGTCCAGAGCACCGCTCCAGCGGAGTCCTTCCGGACGGGATCATGCACCGCCGACGCCATAAAGCGCGTCGTGGCGCGGCCCAGCCCGAAATCGAAGTAGTTGAAGTAGTCGTGCACCACGAGGACCAGCGCGAGCAGCCCGTAGCGCTCCACCCCCAGCCGCGCCACCGTGGGCGGCAGCGCGAAGAAGGCGACCCCGAGCGGCCCCAGGTAGCCGAAGATGTTCCACAGCGTGTGGCGGGCGACCCGGCGATGGGAGACTGCGCCGTGGGACGGCATGCGTCGGGGGTTAGCGCGGCGTCCGCGACAGCCGGGGCAGCAGACTCGTCAGGCGGGCGTATCCGACCGGGTCCTCCGCGCGGAGCCGGGCGAGGAATTCGGTGCCGAGCGCGAAGCCGATGCCGCAGACCACACCCACCACCAGCGTCATGATCCCATACAGGCCCGGATGGGGGAACGAGCGCTGCTGCACCGGGATGGGCGGATCGATCACGGTGATGCCCGGGGTATCGTTGACCTCGTCGATCCGGGCCTTTTCGTATTCCCGGCTCAGCGTCAGGTAGAGCTCCTGCTGGAGATCGACCCGGCGACGGAGCTGTCCCTCCTGAAAGGTCAGCTCGGGCGACTGCTGCCAGCTCCGGTTCCGCTCGTAAAACGACTTCAGCACCAGTTCGGCGTTTTGAAGATCCGACGCGGTGGCCTTGAGCCGGCCCTCCACGAACGCCCGCTGCTCCCGCCCCTTCCCCTGCCGGGTATTGGTGTTGAAGTCGTCCAACAACTGCATCAGTATTCGCGCGACCGCCGCCGACAGCTCCCTATCCTCGGTGGTCACCGACAGTGTGATCATGTTGGTCTCGGCGTCCACCTGGACTCCGATGATGGCACCGAGGTGCTCCACCCCCTGCTCGAGACTGTCCGCGACATTCTTGCCGTCGATCTCGAGCAGCTGCAGGAGCGGCAGGCTGTCGCCAGGTGTGCGAGCATCAGGCACCGCAAACCGGGTCCGCAGCACCCGCTCGGAGATCGACCGGCTCTTGAGCACATCGGCAAAGAAGCGCGGCGAGGTCGTGGCGCCGCCACCGAGCGACAGCCCGAGCTGGCCGGCCAACCCTGAGAGCCCGGCGGGCAGCGCCTGGTCGGAGGAGATTTCGGGAACGAAGGTCGTGACGGCGGTGTACTGCGAGGGCAGGAAGAAACAGACCAGCACCACGATGACGGCGGCGGCGAAAGGAGCCACCACAATGGCCCGCGGGTGGCGCGCGAGCACGGCGACCAGGCCGAGCAGACTCGGCTCATCGTTCTCGCTCGTTACGGCTCCCGCCTCAGGCTCCGGCATTGTCCTCCCGGGAAAGGAAGCTCCGCCGCCCGAACCGAGCGCTGCCCAGAAGCATGAGCGACGTGGTAAGATGAAAGCGTGGAGATCGGACCGGCAGCCGCTGCCGGAGCATGATGGGATCACGCTGGACGGCAAGAT
>JBDTTN010000550.1:0-2514 GCA_039930625.1 Gemmatimonadota bacterium
CAGAAGCTGCAGGTGTAGGGACAGCCGAGGCTGCCGAGCATCGGAACGATCTTGATGGTCGGGGCCTTGGCGAGCGTCGGCTGGATGAAGGTCCAGCGCTCCTCCAGCGAGGGAATCTCGTTGGGCTGGTTGGCGGCGCTCAGGAACTGTCCGAGCGGCCGGTGCTGGGAGCAGTCGGTCAGGATGTCATCGACGACCTTCTTGTCGGTGAAGCCGACGACGTAGTCGAAATACTTGACCGCATCCTCGGGATAGCAGCGCGCGTGCGGGCCACCGAGCACCGTCACCGCACCCCGGCTCCGGAAGAGCGCGCTCAGCGCGTAGGAGAGCTGAGCCGACTGGGTAAAGGCGCCGATGAACAGCAGGTCGAGATCGCTGGGAAGTTCCTCAAGCAGATCTTCCATGCCGGTGTAGCAGACGAAGCGCACATCATGGCCCGCCTGCTGACACCACACGCCAATCGCCTGGGGCATGATGCTCGCCAGGTTCGGATTCATCACCCGCCCGTACAGGGAAGGATTGGGGCTTTTGGTGACAAGATCCAGAATGCCGATACGGAGGCGGCGCAATCGCCCTCCTGGGCTGAATGAGCTTTAGGGGGTGGGGTGGCCGTGGGAGAACGCACGGCTGACCGGAGGGCGTCAGGTGCTGGCAAGACAGCCCGTTACACCCCTCAAAATCCCCTTTCAGGCACGCAGGGTCAAGGTCTGAAGCGATTTTCACCCCCTTCTCATGCCCAGAGATTTGACACTTGCGGGTCCGGCCCGCATGATAGCCCGACCCCTTCAAGGAGGTTGGCCCTATGCGGGTCTACGGCTCAACCGCCATCCGCAACGTGGCATTCGTTGGCCACGGAGCGGCTGGCAAGACTACCCTCGTCGACGCACTCGCCTTCGTCGCAGGCTCCACAAAGCGGCACGGCACCATCCTGGAAGGCACCACCCTCACCGATTACTCCGCAGACGAAATCGAACGGAAGCACTCCATCTCGCTCGGCCTGGCCTACGCCGAATGGGCCGACACCAAGATCAACCTGCTCGATGCTCCCGGATTCCTCGACTTTCTCGGGGAAGCCACGGCTGCGCTGCACTCCGCCGACGCCGCGGTCGTGGTGCTCAACGCCACGGGCGGCGTGGAGGTCGGGACGGAGAAGGTCTGGGAGATCTGCGACCGGCTGCACCTGCCGCGGCTGCTCTTCGTCGGGCAGATGGACCGCGAGCGCGCCAACTTCGAGCGGGTCTTCGACGATGTGCGGACCCACCTCTCGCCCAAGGTGGTGCCGGTGGAGATTCCCATCGGGAACGGCACCGACTTCCACGGGATCATCAACCTGCTCACCGATGAAGCGCTGACCTACCGCAAGGGCACCAAGACCGGCGAGTACGACACCGTCCCGCTCCCTGATGACATCAAGGAGACCTACTCCAAGTACCATGAGCAGATGGTCGAGGCGATCGCCGCCACCGATGATGCCCTTCTCGAGAAGTACCTTGGCGGCGAGGAACTATCGAGGGCGGAGATCGTCTCCGGACTGCGCCGCGGGGTACTCGCGGGCGAGATCGTCCCCATGCTCGTCGGCAGCGCGACGCTGACCTACGGCATGCGGCAGCTGCTCGCCGAAATCGTCGACCTGCTGCCGTCCCCCGCCGAGGCCCCGATCCCGGGGGAGAACGGAGATCATGGGGGGAATGGCGCCGGAGGTGGCGATCACGGAGGGTCGCCACTACTCGCGCATGTCTTCAAGACGATCTCGGAGCCGCACGTCGGCGACGTGACCCTCTTTCGGGTCTACCGCGGCAGCGTGAGGAGCGGCGAAGAGGTATGGAATCACGAGCACGGTGTGGCCGAGAAGCTCAACCATCTTTCGCTGCAGCAGGGACGTGACCGGGTGGAGGTACTGGAGCTGAACGCGGGCGACATCGGATCGGTGGCCAAATTGCGGGACACCCACACCAACGACACCTTCTGCCGGAAGGACCGCTCCGTCCACCTGGAGCCGATCCCGTATCCCGAGGCGGTCGCCACCGCGGGCGTGGTGGTCATGAAGCGGGGCGAGGAGGACAAACTGGCGGCGGGGCTGCATCGGCTGCACGAAGAGGACCCAACCTTTCACTTCGAGTACAGCTCGGAACTGGGGCAGACGCTCATTCACGGCATGGGAGAGCGGCACTTCGAAATCGTCCTCGGACGACTGGAAAAGAAATTCGGGGTGCACGCCGAACTGGTCCGGCCCAAGGTGGCCTACCGCGAGACGCTGAAGGGCAAGGCGGAGGGGCAGGGCAAGCACAAGAAGCAGAGCGGCGGCCGGGGCCAGTACGGCGACTGCTGGATCCGGCTCGCACCCCGCGCGCGCGGTGCGGGCTATGAATTCGTCGATAGTATCGTGGGTGGCGTGATCCCTAACAAATACATTCCGGCGGTGGACCGCGGGATCCAGGAGGCGGCCGTTCGAGGAGTCATCGCCGGCTATCCGCTGGTGGACTTCCAGGCGGAGTGCTTCGACGGCTCCTACCA
>JBDTTN010000551.1:0-2509 GCA_039930625.1 Gemmatimonadota bacterium
GGGATCCGCCACCACTCCGGCTGCGCCTGCGCGGCCGCCTCGACGGCGGCGTGCACATCCTCCGGGCCGCAGTCGGCGACGATGCCGACCTCCTCCAGCGTCGCCGGGTTCTGGATCAGACGGGTGACCCGGGAGCGCGCGGCGGCGCGGCGACCGGCGATGATCACGGGGGAGACCTCGGACATGAGCGGAGCCTCGCGGGCAAACGACAGGAATCGAATTGGCGGGCGACAGCGTAACTTGCATCGTTCTCTCTGCACCCGGAAGGAGCCCCGGTCGCTCCCCGCAGTGCGGGATGACTCCGCACTCGCCACCTGCCTCGCGGGGTTGCACGACACCTCACTCACCCGGAAGGATGTCGACTGGCTGCGGGCGAAGCAATTGGTCGGCGCCCCGAACATTGCGGTGATCACCGCGGAGTTGCTGGTTAGCGACCGATAGCGCGAAACGCCGCGCTCCGCCCTCACCGAAGCTTCAGCGCTTCTTCAGGTTTGGCGGGTGATATTTCGGACTGGCCACGCAGCGGAACCCCGGTGGGCTGCGCCCCTCGCTCGAAGGTCCAAGTCCGATGATGCCTCCAACGGCACTTCCCGAAATCATTCAGGGCGGGATGGGAATCGGGGTCTCCGATTATCGCATGGCGCGCGCCGTATCGCTGCTTGGCGAACTCGGCGTGGTCTCCGCCACCGCCCTCGACTCGGTGATCGTGCGGCGGCTGCAGGACGGCGACCTCGGTGGCCACCTCCGCCGCGCGATGGAACGCTTTCCGATTCCCGGAGTCGCAGCCACGGTGCTGCGGCGGTACTTCCTTCCGGAGGGACGAGCGGCGGGCACGCCGTACAAGTTGCTGCCGATGTATCGCCAGGTCGTCACGCGATCCAGGCAGCAGCTGACCATGGTGGCCAGCTTCGTGGAGGTGTATCTGGCCAAGGAGGGGCACGGCGGCGTCGTGGGTGTGAACCTGCTGACCAAGATCCAGCTCCCCAATCTCGCAATGCTCTATGGCGCCATGCTGGCGAGCGTCGATGTGGTGCTGATGGGCGCCGGCATCCCCAAGGACGTGCCAGCCGTGCTCGATGCATTCTCCACGCATCAGCCGGCCGTGCTGCGTATGGAAGTGGAGGGACTGCCGGCCGGGGTATCCGAGGTCGTCACCTTCGACCCGGGTGTGCACTGGCCGGAGGGCCAGGTCCCGGCACCGCTTCACCGCCCGCAGTTCCTGGCGATCGTCGCGAGCAACTCCCTGGCGACGATGCTGGCCCGGAAGGCCAGCAGCAAGGTGAACGGCTTCATCGTGGAGGGGCCGACGGCGGGCGGACACAACGCCCCTCCGCGCGGCGAAACCCAACTCAACGCCAAGGGAGAGCCGATCTACGGGGAGCGCGACGAGGTCGACCTGGCGAAGCTCTGCGAGCTCGGGGTACCGTTCTGGCTCGCCGGCGGCACCGGCTCCCCCGCGGCGCTTGCATCGGCACGGGCCGCCGGAGCGGCCGGGATCCAGGTCGGCACCCTCTTCGCCTTCTGCGAGGAGTCGGGTTTCACCCACGAGATCAAGCAGTCGGTGCTCCGGGCCGCAGCTCGAGGGGAGGTGGAGGTATTCACCGACCCGCGTGCCTCGCCCACCGGATATCCATTCAAGGTCGTGCGCTGGCCGGAGGATCCGACCGCGGGAGAAGCCGAGCCGCGTGAGCGCGTCTGTGATCTCGGATACCTCCGGACCGCCTACCATCTCCCCGACGGGCGGATCGGCTACCGCTGTCCGGCGGAACCGGTCGAGACGTACGTGGCGAAAGGCGGTGCGGCCCAGGATACCGAAGGACGGCGCTGTCTCTGCAACGCGCTGCTGGCCAACATCGGCCAGCCGCAGGAGCGGGCCGACGGCCGACTGGAGCCGGCGCTGATCACCAGCGGCGACGATCTCGCCGGCATCACCCGATTCCTTCGCGGCCGCGAACACTACACGGCGGCAGAGGTCATCGCGTACCTGCGGAGCGGCAGCAGTCCGACACCTGAGTCCTGACCAGAGGACGTGCGGATGTGACAGAGGCCCGGAGCGAGCTCCGGGCCTCTGTTGCGGGTGGCGTAGACCGGTCTACCGACTCTCGCCCTGCTGGTGCGCCTCGACGAACCAGAGCCACTTGTCGGTGCCGCGGGATATCTCGGTCATGATGTCCGCGCTGTCGGCGTCCTGCAGGTCGTTCATCTCCTCGATGGCGATCCGGGCGGTGCGACCGAAGGCCGACAGTGCATCCGAGAGCGCCGCCACATGCTGCGCGCCGGTGGTCAGGGCCAGCGGATAGTCGATGAGGCTCGAGCGGTTCGCGACGATCCGCGCCGTCCCCTCCGCCACGCCACCGAGCTGCACGATCCGCTCCGCGATCAGATCGACGTACTCCTCGACATCCCCGTTGACCTCGTCGAAGAGCTTGTGCAGCGCGATGAACGTGGGGCCCTTCACATTCCAGTGCGCCTGCTTGCACTGGGTCTGCAGGTCGATGCAGTCGGCCAG